>DSBE01000206.1 GCA_011053085.1 Chloroflexota bacterium | reverse complement strand
CTACCGACCAGGCCAAATTGGTGGAACTCTATACCGAAGCCACCGAGATCTACCTGACCGACGTGCCTTCTTTCACCCTCATGTATCGTCCTGACCAGTTCTACACGGTCAACGAGAGTGTCTGGACCGGCTTCCCATCATCCGATGATGGCCTCAATATCCCGCCGTTGAACCTGGCGGATGGTTATGGTATCGCCGCGCTCTATCATCTTGAGCTTGTCAATCCCTAAGCCATAAACCTATAGACAAGAATCGCCATGCTCCAGTATAACGGAGCATGGCGATTTTCTAAATTTTTTATTCACCAATTCCAACAGTCACTCATAGAGAATATAGGAGGTGTTCATTTGAAGGGCTACAGCAAGTATTTCGGCGGAAAGCTGCTCTGGTTCTCAGTGACCTTTGTTGCCGCATTTCTGTTGAACTTTATATTACCGCGGTTGATGCCAGGCGATCCGGTAGCGGTTATCACCCAACGGGTTACCACGGGCATGACCAGCCAGGCTGGTGTCCAAAAAGTATATGAGGAGTACGCAAATCTGTTTGGCACCAATAAACCGATGTATGAGCAGTTCTTCTTGTATGTGCGCAATGTCTTCCGTGGTGATCTTGGCGTTTCTTTCAGCCAATTTCCCCGACCGGTTGCGGATATCCTGCGTTCATCGATTTGGTGGACAGTGGCACTGCAGTTTCCTGCCATCATTTTGGGATGGATCATCGGGAACACGTTGGGGGCGCTGGCGGCATATCTGAAAGGGGGTTTTGATAAGATGTTGTTGCCGATCAGCATTTTCATCAGTAACCTGCCGGCGTTTGGCCTGGCGATCGTTATGCTGGTCATTTTTGGGGTTGATCTGGGTTGGTTTCCCACCTCAGGTGGTTATGGCTTTGACCTGATCCCCAATATGAGCTGGCAGTTTGTGTGGTCCGTGATCGTCCATTATCAATTGCCCTTCTGGACGATCGTGTTGATTGCGATCGGTGGACAGGCGATCGGGATGCGTTCGATGGCGATTTACGAACTTAATGCGGATTATGTTAAATATGCCCGTTTCCTGGGTATCAAAGACCGCAAAACGATCATGTATGTGTTTCGCAATGCCATGCTTCCGCAGATCACCGGACTGGCGCTCTCTGTCGGAACGATGGTCGGCGGTAACCTGGTCGCAGAGGTTATCTTCAGCTATCCTGGCCTCGGCCAAACCATCCTCACGGGAGTGATGGGACAGGATTATCCGCTGATTTCAGCCACCACGCTGGTCATCACCTTGATGGTGCTCATTGCGACGTTTGTGATTGAAATTCTGTATGGCTTTATTGACCCGCGCGTTAAAGCTGCGCAGGCAGATTAAGGAGAACAGATCATGAAACATCTCTTACAACAAGTTTTTCGTTCTCCCAAATTTCTGGTGGGGTTTGTCATTTTTTCCTTGCTGTTGTTATTTGTGCTGATCTATCCTCTGTTTGTGCCGGATAATCCGTTGGGGATCATCGGGCAAGGAACATTCTTTGAGCCCGGCATCTATGTTAATGCGTATGACGTAATTGGCACAGACCCCAGGACATTGATGTTGGATAATGCTGCAGCCAATCGTATTGCCTCAAAATTGAGCCCGGCTGATCGTACAGCCATGCAGGAATACCTCGTCGCTGTGGGCGTTGATGAAGAAGATATCGAACTCGAGGATACTGAGAAACTGCTGGATTTGTGGGAAGCGTATTATGACCCCGCTGCAAGACCGGCTGGTTTTACCGCTGCTCAGCGCCGGTATTACGGCCGTCTGACCAACAATTTGTTTGGGATACTGAGCCTGGAAAGCGTGGTGATTGCCGCTGAAAATCCAGAAACCGGTGTCATGGAGCAGATAGATGAGGTTAAACAATCGGATTATGTGAATGTCAACAAGGTCGCCAATGTACGCTGGCTTCCGCTGGGCACCGATAACTTTGGGCGTGATGTTCTCACACAGTTGGTCTCCGCCACAAAAACCTCGCTGCAGATCGGTCTGGTGGCAGGTTCGATCGCGACTGCCATCGGCCTCACCTTGGGGCTGATTGCTGGTTATGTCGGCGGTTGGCTGGATGATATTATCATGTTCATCACCAACCTGTTCACTGTCATCCCGGGCATTGTGCTTTTGATCCTGATCTCGTTCAGCATTGGACAGGAAAACCGCGGCGCGGTCACTGTGGCTGTTGTCATTGGTATCACTTCCTGGGTGTGGACGGCGAGGGCAGTGCGCGCGCAGGTCGTTTCGTTGCGCAACCGTGACCATGTGAACCTGTCGAAACTGTCTGGGCACTCCGTGGCACACATCATTGTCAACGATATTCTGCCTTACATTGCCTCTTATGTGATCATGGCGCTGATCCTGCAAATCTCCTCTGGCATTCTGGCAGAGGCAGGCCTATCGATCCTGGGGTTGGGCCCCAAGACCACTGAGGTGCCCACTCTGGGTTTAATGATGAACTGGGCACTGATCTATTCTGCGCATGTCACCAACAAATGGTGGGCCTGGGTGCCAGTCATTGTCACCATTGCATCCATTTCATTCTCGTTGAACTTGATGAACACAGGCCTTGACCAGGTGTTCAACCCGGCATTGAGAGAAGATTAGGAGCGTATCATGGGAAAAGTAATGTTAGAAGTCAGAAACCTGACGACCAAATATATCACTCGATTCAAAGAAGATATCTACGCTGTGGACCATGTTTCCCTAAAGATTGAAGAGGGAAAATCTCTTGGCATTGCTGGCGAATCTGGTTGTGGGAAATCCACTCTCGCGTTGAGCCTGATGGGGTATTATTTCCCGCCGTTGTACTATACCTCTGGTGACATCATCATTGATGGGAAGAACATCTCTGGTATGGATCCCGATGTAGTGCGAAAATCCATTCTGGGCAAAGAGGTTGCCTATATTCCCCAGGCAGCCATGAATGCATTGAACCCCACGCAAAAAGTAATCCGCTTCATTGAAGATGTGATCCATGTGCACGAACCCCAAAAATCCAAAAAAGAGATCTATGAGTTCGCCCGTGACCGCTTTGAACAGCTGGGATTGCCGGCAAATGTGCTCGAAAAATATCCGGTTGAGCTTTCAGGCGGGATGAAACAGCGTACCGTGATTGCCATCTCTGTGATTCTCGGCCCTAAGGTGCTGATCGCGGATGAACCTTCCTCTGCGCTGGATGTAACTTCGCAGAAAATGGTGATTAAGATGCTGCGCGACCTGATGGATAGCGGCATGATCAAGGCGATGATCTTCATCACGCATGAGCTTCCGCTGTTGTATAACGTCACTGACGACATCATGGTGATGTACGCGGGACAAATCTTTGAAAAAGCGCCCGCACATGAAGCCGTATTCGATCCGCTGCACCCTTATTCACAGGGTTTGATGGGTTCGATCATCGTGCCAGAAGCAGGTCTGCGTGATGTGAAACTCACCGCCATTCCCGGTACGCCTCCCAACCTCAAGAACCCGCCTTCCGGGTGTCGCTTTGCACCGCGTTGCAAGTATGTCAAACCGATCTGCAAAGTGACCTCAGTGGGTATGGTGCATGTGGGTGAGGATCGGATGTACCGCTGTGTTATGTCAGAAGAAGAGATTCGGGAGTTGCAACAATGAACAAAGAACGCAAAGTTTGTATGCAGGCGAAGGGCCTCACCAAGGTGTATGGTTTCGGCCGCACCCGAACCGTCGCGGTGGACAATGTCGACCTGACCCTGTATGAAGGTGAGGTCGTCTCCATCGTGGGCGAGTCGGGATCTGGCAAGACCACGATCTCGAAACTGCTGCTGGGTTTGACCAATCTGACTGAAGGTGAGATCTATTT
>DSBE01000276.1 GCA_011053085.1 Chloroflexota bacterium | reverse complement strand
GCCGACAGAAAAATCCGTCAGGACAGCGCTGCGCACCCAGCAGATCATTGCGCATGAGAGCGGGGCAGCTGATAGTATTGATCCATTGGGCGGATCGTACCTGGTCGAGCATTTGACCGAGGAAATTCATCAAAGAGCGTTGGCATACATTGAAAAAATTGATTCAATCGGCGGGGCTATGGCAGCGATCGAGCAGGGATATATCCAAAATGAAATTCAAAATGCCGCTTATGAGTTCCAGAAGAGACTTGAACAAGGCGATGAGACCATAGTTGGGGTGAACAGTTATAAAATTACCGAAAAGATTGAACTGGAACCACTGACTTTGGATCCATCTGTGGAAAAAGAACAGGTAGATCGCTTGCAAACACATAAAGCACATCGCGACCAGGATTCTGTGTCAGCTCTCAAAGACCAGCTGGCTATGGCTGCGAAATCAGACGGAAATTTGATGCCGTTGTTGATTCATTGTGTTGAAAACAAGTTGACGCTGGGGGAAATCTGTCATGTGTTGCGGAAGGAATGGGGCGAATACACCGCCAGAGAGTAGATAACAGAAGGGGTATTTTGTATGAGCAATGTAATTAAAATCAACCATGTCGCGATAGCGGTAAAAGATCTGGACTCATCGCTGTTTTTTTGGCGGGATGTTTTGGGGTTGACCTTAGATCATGTTGAACAAGTTCCGTCACAAAAAGCCAATGTGGCGTTCTTCCCGGTGGGTGATAGTGAGATTGAACTGGTTCAGCCAACCGATCCTGAAAGCGGCGTGGGAAAATTCATTGAGTCTCGTGGTCCAGGTATTCACCACTTGTGTTTTGAGGTGGATGATATTGATGCTGCATTGGCCGTTATGCAGGAAAAAGGCGTTCAATTGATTAACAAAGAACCGTTAGAACTGCCCGGTCGAAAACTCGCCTTTGTTCATCCCAAAAGCACTGGTGGTGTATTGGTTGAGCTTTATGAATTAATCGGGTGAGGGTGAAGGGCAAAACAAGCCGAAACGTCACAAACCTATCAGGTGTAGAAGCCTTTGATTTTCATTTTTCGGCTACAATTGTTGCAGCGATGCATCAATGAACTTGAAAGGAATTTGTCTCCATGCCATTATTCGCACGAAAATTAGGAATTGATCTGGGCACGATCAACACAGTGGTGGCTGAAAACCGCCAGATACTTTTAGAAGAACCAACCATCGTGGCAATTGTCATTGCAGAGTTGAAAATGGTAGCGTGGGGACAAACAGCCAAAGATATGTACGGCCGGGTGCCGGAAGATCAGATCGAAGTTGTGCGCCCGTTGCGACATGGTGTCATCGCAGAATATGAGATCACTGAAAATTTATTGGCAGACATTGTCAAGAGGCTCTGCGGCCCAATGCTGCTGTTTCGCCCGACATTGATGCTGACAGTTCCTCATGGAGTCACGAGTGTTGAAAGAAGAGCGGTGCATGAAGCCGGATTAGGTTCAGGCAGTCGTGATGTGTTTTTGATCCAACAGCCAATGGCGGCCGCTATTGGCATCGATCTGCCGATTTCTACCCCTTCTGGTAGCATGCTCTTGTCATTGGGTGGGGGGACATCACAAGCGGCTGTGATGGCTATGAACACAGTTATTTCAGCCGGTACAACCCGTGCTGCTGGTCTTCAGATGGACGAGTCAATAATCAGTTATGTGCGGAAGAAATATGGCATCATCATCGGGCAGCCGACCGCAGAACTCCTGAAGATCCGCATTGGCGCTGCTCTTCCCCAGAAAGATGTCCTATCCATGGAGGTACAGGGGCAGGACCAGGTCAGCGGTCTGCCCAAACCGATCACATTGTCGACAGATGACCTTGTGGATGCCCTGCAGCAACCTTTACAACAGATTGTCGAGAATGTGAAAAAAGTACTGGAGAAGACACCGCCAGAATTGATCTCTGACATCATCGACCGTGGGGTAGCGATCTGTGGCGGCACCTCATTACTGCGCGGAATGGAAAAATATCTGACCAAGTCGCTGGGTATTCCTGCATACCGCGTGGACAATCCCTATACCTGTACGGCAGAAGGTGCTGCCAAAGCGATCGGCATGATCGATGAACTGCGGCGCAGCCTGATGCAGGGTTAAGTGCAAACTTCTCTTTGGCCCAAATTTAGCTCATCTAAGGTTGCAAAGAAAGTCAAAAAACTGCGCGTAGACAACAATTTACGTTTTTCTTCTCGCGTCATGGGGTATTGTTTGAGGTAATAGACCGCATGTTTTCGAAATAGAACAATGCCAGTTTCTGCACCGTAGAATTGTGTCATTGCAAGCAGATGTTCTTTCATCAATTGATACCTGGCAGTGTAGGGGACCTGGTCCGCATCTACCCTGTTGAAAATCCATGGATTGCCAACGGCAGCACGGCCGATCATGACCGCGTCGCAACCGGTATGCGCCAGTATTTTGTCTATATCGGCGTTAGTTTTTACATCGCCATTGGCAATGATCGGTATAGAAGAATTTTGTTTCACTTCAGCGATGGCGTCCCAATCGGCATAACCTGAAAAGGCTTGTTTGCGAGTGCGCCCATGGATAGCAATGGCAGCGCCACCATTCTGTTCGATGATCCGCGCGATTTCCAGGTAGTTTTTTGAGCCGCCGTCCCACCCAAGACGAATCTTGCCTGTGACAGGGATGGGAAGACGGTGGCTTAACTCGCGAAATATGGTTTCAATTTTCTGTGGGGTCGTCAACAGGCCGGCGCCAGCCCCCCGATTCGATACCTTCTTTGCCGAACAGCCCATGTTGATATCGATGAAATCAGGCTCAAGTTGTGCTATTACCTCAGCCGCTTTGATGATCCGGTCTGGTTCATTGTCAAATAATTGAATTGATACGGGCCGTTCGGAAGGCAAGAAACTTGCCCGTTGATCGACCCGGTAGGGATGGCTGTGCAAAACATCCATGGCATTGATAAATTCTGAGTAGCTTATGGCAGAACCCAATCTGCGGCAAATGGTTCGGTATGGCTGGTCGGAGATGCCTTCCATGGGTGCGAGGATCACTCTACCGGATATGGTTGTGTTGCCAATTTGCCATGTGTCTGATGGATTGGTTTTTTTCTTTTTCATAGCGGGATTATAAAGAAAGCAGCAGGTGCTGTCAAAGTTGTATTGGTAAAAACACATAGGGTTGTTGTTTGATTTTCTTAAGATGTATGGTATTATGTAGGTTGCGTCAGGTGGCGACACGTGGCGTAACTGTTGTGTCAATTACATGTAGTAAAGGAGCAAGCTCATAAGTACGTCAGAATTAAATGTCAATGAACAAGTAACCGCGCCTGAAGTTCGTTTAATCGGCCCAGAGGGTGAAAATATCGGTGTAGTCAAACGCAATAAGGCTTTACAAATTGCGCGCGATGCCGAGTTGGACCTGGTGGAGGTTGCCCCAAACTCAGAACCGCCTGTATGCAGGGTGATGGATTATGGGAAGTTCTTGTATGAGCGCACAAAAAAAGAGCGTGAAGCCAAAAAAGCACAAACAAAAATTGAAGTTAAAGAAATTCGGTTACGGCCGAAGACCAATGAGCATCATCGCGGGTTTAAGACCCGGGATGCGAGGCGCTGGTTGGAAGATGGTATGAAGGTTCGTGTAACCATTCGCTTCCGTGGCCGCGAGGTGCATTATCCCGAAATTGCGCTGGAAGATTTAAAAGAGATTGCTGAGGAATTGGCAGACATCTCGAAAGTTGAACAAAAACCAATCATGGAAGGCCGTTCAATGTCGATGCTGTTGTCACCTCAAAAATTGGTAAAATAATAACACTCGTTGTTTCTACAAATACATTTTGGAAAGAGAGGAGTTTGCTGTGTCAG
>DSBE01000088.1 GCA_011053085.1 Chloroflexota bacterium | reverse complement strand
TCGCCAGTAAATGCGCATGAAGATCAGCATATAAGAAAGTGAAGTAAGGAAATTCTGTAATCGGTTCACCCGGAATCATACGACTGGGGATCCAGTACCAATCACCAGGATAAAAAGGCATGCTTTGCCCCGATACAAGGTTAGAAAAACCTTTTACCAAAGCCATAAACTGGTGGCCGAAGCCCATACTCACTTCCCCCGACCCCAGCCGGGTGAATCCACGGAAGATCATTTGCACCGTACCGAGATTGCCAATCACCAGTGAAAAGGTTGCAGTGATGAGGCCGCCAACCAACGGCAGATTGCGAAGTGCTTTCAAAG
Organism: Chloroflexota bacterium; assembly: GCA_011053085.1. Lineage (GTDB taxonomy): Bacteria > Chloroflexota > Anaerolineae > Anaerolineales > Anaerolineaceae > SpSt-1165. The sequence goes on along the minus strand of DSBE01000088.1, from coordinate 3,543 downwards.
TTCTTTCCTGATTCAGCGGGACAAAAAGTTCTGTTGTGATAGTCGCGCCAATGACATAGGCAATCAAACCCATGATGCTGAACAGACTGGCCAAAACAAGGTTATAGGCGATCGCAGGATTGATCCCCAATGCTTTGATCGGCATACCGACAATAACGAAACCATAGTAGTAGTAATTGATGTAACCACCTGCAAACCAGGGATCATAGGGCGGGAAAGTGGTACTTTTCAACACCGCATTCAGGTAGGCAAAATCCATCGGCTTTTCGCCACCTTTGTACGGGTGCCACAAATCCGGATTGCCAAGGCGAACAAGAAGGAATGCCAGGAAGAAAGCCAGACCTATGATTTCTATGCGCAATATTTCTTGCTTATACTGTTTGATCTCTTCGACCATGAGCTTGCGGTTGCGAACAAACAGCCAAACATTTATCGCCGTATACGCCGCAAAAATCAACCAGACCGCCAATCGCGTCAAAGGAATACCCGCCGAACCAGCCATCCAGCTAAACCACGCGAATAATACCAGCCCCACCATACGGCTGACTGCATACCCTTTGGCTTGAAGGCCGGAAAAGACAATGCGTGTGATCGGGTAGGAAATCACACCTAACAGGGTGATCGCCAGGTACCAGACCACAGCCGCAGCCAATGGTGATTGATTCAGCAGAGATTGAGGTGGATATAGATCTGCCCAGGTGCCTCCTGATCTCTGTCCTGCCAGGCGCTCCGCTGGCAATAACAAATTCTTGGGCCTTAGTGGCACATCAGCCGGGAGCATGTGAACAACATTGTTCAGATCAACCGCATAAAAAAGGTCTGTCACTTTCGCACGGTCATAATCATCGGTCTTTTCAAAAACCAGTACCTTTGGATGATCGTAAACAGTGAAGGCTTCTTCAGCAAATTGCGTATTGAATGCAATGGATCCGATATTGGGATTGCTCTGAAAGACCTCTTTGAGCCGGTAGCCAAGGTTTCCTTCAAACATGCCCGGTTCAGCCACGGCATAACACCAAAATACCTCCTTATCGGGCGGACAGCCAATCAATTCCCGGTAATACATGGTCGTCATCGGATACCGTTCGGGAACCCGCGTTGTTGTACCCCATTGCCGGTTGGAGGTCATCATAATGATGTCCGCCTGGTCGATGATGGTTAAGAATCTCTCCCGCTTGCTTTCGTCATCATTCCAGTACATCTCAAAGTTCAGGTTGGTTCGGTAGACACCATTGACCTCGTAAAATGGATCATATCCCTGCCGCCGCAGCGGGACCACATCATCCCAAGAACTTTCATTGGCTTGTTTGCTGCCGTAAAAAACAACCCCGCCGTCGCCACCTAACGAGAATTCGATCTGGACAGAATCGTCCTGGTTGACGAGAATACCCGGCTCAAATACAAAAACATAAGCTTCCCCGCGTGCATCAGTGATTGGTGCGAACGTGCTGACAACCGAAGCAGAAACCTGCTGGCTGCCAGTAGACATCTTCACATCCAATACCTGATCAATTCCCAACCCAGTGGCATCAACAATGTGAGGAATGCGAATCTGGGTGATAACCCCATCAAACATAGGCCGAATAGTGTAATGCTTTGGCTGCGGCTGTTTGATCGGTTCTACAAACTCAGGCAGAATGATGAATGAACTTCCATTCATACCAATTGAACTATCCAACAATTTCGCTACCCCAGATAAACGCACGTGGATATCGTCGCCCGCAGGCTTCACCCATAGAAAATATTGTTGATCCGCCACGAGATCAACCGGAAATTGAAAATTGACCACCTGTTGACTGCCAAACTGATGCTGCTCCCAACCGAATACCCCCCACAATTCACCATAGCCAAGCACATCTTCACCTTCGACATCAGAAGAGATAGACACTTCTATCCCAATGTGTTCAGGCTCATTGACATATTCCTGGCGGATAAAGTCAAAGTTGATTTGATTAATCCGCATGTTTTCCTGGGCAACAAATGACCATACCGCGGGAGAATCATTGTCTATACGCAATCCTGCCTCGTATGGCAACACTTGTTGCTTCTCACCTTCATCGGTCTCGATGATGACATTGACAGGCCCGGGTATATTCTGATAATACCAATCGGAGGCTTCTACCCTCGTAGCGGGCCGCGAATAAATGCGCGAAAACGCAAACCCATAGGCGAGTGTGCCCATAAAAACGATTGCCGTGATTACAATGGGCAAGAAGAGGAGTTTCGGTTTATTAGCTTTGAAATAGCCAAATAGACGCCAACAACCCCACGCCCCAATAATTGCCAATGTTGCGTAAATTTGCAGATAATAGCGCATGCTGGAGGTGAAGTTGACCGACTGCCACACAAAGAATATCGCCGTGATGATCCAAATAAGGAGGTGCTCTTTCCACTTACCGCGCAGTATCTGGATACTCATCCAAAGAAAGGCAGCCCAGGCAGCGATCCCCAAGGGAAGGCCCAGCCCCCACACGGTCAAGTTCTTAAAACCAAATGTGATCGGACGTCGTGACCATTGCAATGCCGGTGGAAAATCAACCAATCCTTTGCTCTGCCCCTGAAGATTCTGCAAGGTTTCGATCCAGGCTTTATCAGGAACCATACCCAAAAAACCAGGCCCATTGAAAGCGTACGGCTGTCCGATACGGAAGGCGAGAAATGAAATGATGCCAGCAAATGCAACGCCGAAGATCAACAGAGGGATCACATAATCTCGTTCAGCCTGTGACAGCTTGAAAAAGCGAACAATAGCAGCCACTACAATCAGAAGAGCAATCGGAATGACGCTAATCTTACAGGCCATCGCCAGGCCAAATGAAATGCCGAATAACACAAAATATCCAAAATCAGCACGGTGCCGCCAGGTATAGATGCCAAGCCTGGTCAAGAACCTGTCGTCATCTTCTTCAGCCATTATGCTCTTGTCGGAATCGCCTTGCATCACCAATACCGCGAAATAAACTGCTGCCATACTGAAGAAGTTCGCCATGATATCAACGGTGAAGTAATGAGACAATTGGATCGGCAAGGCAGTAAAGGCGTACAATCCTGCCGCCAACACCGCTGCCCACAGCTTTTTAAGCAGCTTTAACCCAATGAGGAAAGTTATCACGATGGTAAATGTGTCCAAAACCGCCGATATGTAGCGCCCCGTTAAATACATGTTCCAACCTGTGGCTTCACGACCCAACAGTGTTATGTCCAATCCACTGTTGCTGAGAAAATCACTGACAAAGCGATTGACAAACAGCGGTAACGTCCCATACACATAGAAGCGATAACCGACGTTGCCCGGATTCATCGTTGACAGCTGCGTGTTGAAGAACTCCCGTGGGTTTTCGTTGGGCTGGATCGAAGAGACCACGAAAGTCAGAAATCGTTCATCCGGATGTAAATACTCGCCATCATCCCAATCCATGCCAAGGGTTCGCAAATAACCACCGAAAACTACAATCCCCACGAGTAGGATGACCCATAACAGGTTCGCAAAACTTGATTCTCTATTTTCTTTCATGAGTGAGGGTTTTTCCATAAAATCCTGCC
>DSBE01000087.1 GCA_011053085.1 Chloroflexota bacterium | reverse complement strand
GTGGGGTGTTTGTGGCGCTGTTGATGTGGGCCTGGCGGTATCTGCGATGGGGCGAGCGCGTGTATGTGCTGACGACGACGGTGGTCAGCTTCAGCTATTACACGGGACCAGCCTATCCTTACATGGGATTGCCGCGCCATCTGTTGCTAGGCTTCCCGGTTTTTGCAGGAATATTATCAGGGAGATGGTCTAAATGGGCGCGCTTGACTTGGGTGTTAATTGGCATTTTAGGAATACTTTTCGTGTTGATGTTGTATGTGGCGCATTCTTGGATCCCTTAAGTGGTGCTGGTTGATGGCGAAGTTGAAATCTGTATGGATTGCGCTTGAGCGCATGGATCGTATCGTCCTTGTAGTAGCCATTCTAGTGGGGACTATGTTGGGTGCCTTGAGTGTGTTTCGCTACGTTGGGTACAATGCCGGTATGTATGATTTGGGTGTCATGTCCCAGGCAATCTCGAGCGGTACACGTGGGCAGTTGTTGGAGTACACTTATCGCAATGGTAATCTCAGCCGTTTAGCCTGGCATGTAGAGGTTTTCTATTTAATTTTGGTACCATTGTACGCATTGTTTCCTTCCCCCGCAACTTTGGTGATTGTACAGGCGTTGTTGTTTGTTGTTGGAGTTTTTCCTCTGTATACCTTAGCGCTACGGAAAATTCAGGTGCGATGGGCGGCACGTACTATTGCTTTGAGCTACCTCTTTTATCCAGTGGCTCATACAGCAGTATTATTTGATCTGCATGGAGATACATTGGCGATACCCTGGTTGCTTTTTGCTATTGAGGCTATGGATCGACGTGCCTGGCGTATGTACATGTTGTGGATTTTGCTGGCGCTAAGCTGTAAGTTCTATGTGGCTGTGCCAGTTGCAAGCATTGGTGGCTGGTTGTTCCTTTGGGGTAAGGAAAAGCAACGTGGAGTGTTTACGTTCTTGTTAGCTGGACTTTGGGGGAGTTTCACATTTTTAGTACTACGTCCTTGGCTTACGCCTTCTGAGGCAGTTGTAGCGCAAAGTAGCACTTTAGGCTATCTAAGGTTCTATTTTGGACAATTTTGGGAAGGATTAGCTCAGACGTGGTCGGTACGGTTGCTGACGGCTGTCGTCGTGTTTTTGCCCGCTTTGTGGTTAGGCGCTCATGCGTGGGATTGGTCGCTCTTGGCCTTGGCGGTGACGCTTCCGGTGTTGGTCAGTAGTGGCCCTGGGCCTTCGTATGACTATCGCTATCACCATTATGCATTGACAGTGCCATTGGTGATGGCGGCTATTGTCTATGGCGCAGCACGCTTTCGGGAGCAGGCTTTACGAATCGTATTTCCTGAGAAGCGTACTCGTGCTCTTTTACGTTGGAACATCGCGGTAGCGCTGACATTTTTTTTAACCTTTGCAATGAATATCATGTTGGTTGACACGCCGTTGCGCAGGCAATTTTGGTTGAATCAGCCAGGTCAAGGACTTCACGAGTGGGTCTACGGGCGCACGCCACGGGATGCATTTAAGGATCAATGGTTGTCTGACTATGTGCCATCGGAGCCTCCATTGATTTCCTCTTCATTCTTAGCGCCTCATGTAGTGAATCGGGAGGTTTTATACCTATTTAGATATCCCGATAGTGAACTGGATATTCTTAATCCTGCTCACTTTTTTGAGCGTTTGGAGCGTGTGGATTATGCCTTGGCTGATTCATTGTTCGACTATGTGGTTATGTTTGGCCCCGATGATTTTAGGGGCGGATTGATGTATGATATGTTTGCGATAAAAACTCTGTTACAAGATTCCAACTTTGGATTGATTGCGGCTCAAGATGGATTGTTGCTATTTGAGCGCGATCCAATTCCTGTGAATATTTTGTCTCAACAAGTAACAGTATTGACGCCGACGGTATTACCTGCAGGGAGGGAAATATTTGGGGAGCACATATATCTGGTGGATGTAGAGCTGCGCTTTGTAGATGGAGACCGCTGGCGCTTCCGTTTTGATTGGCTGATCGCGCAGCCGCTGGTAGGGGATACGCCATTTGTGGCGGTCACGCGATTGGAAGGCATGCCGCACACACGTTGGTTGCATCTGCCCACTACGGCGCTCTATCCGGTTACGGAGTGGGAACCAGGACAGATTGTGCGCGAGGAATTTGAAGTGAGCTTGCCTGATTCCTTGGAACCAGGGGGGTATAACGTATTGACTGGATGGTATGACACGTCGAACCCATTTGCCTATGCAACAGATGCACGTAGTTGTGTAGGTGAAGAAATGGTGGTCGGGGAGATTATTTTTGGCATGGTAGAAAAGGAGTGATCTTTGATTGAGCAATCTCGTGTGCATTGGGTGAATATTTTTATACCAGTCATGATAGTTCTGGTAATTATAGCCCTTTTTCTGATAAGAAATCTAGATGGGTGGCTGGTCAATGATGATGAGGGGACATTTCTTTATCAAGTATGGCGTATAAGTGAGGGAGGAATCCCTTACCAAGATATTTTTACTTCTCGATGGCCCCTTTTTTTGTATACTGGTGCTTTGTGGATGCGTGTGTTCGGTCCTGTTGTGTTGTCGATGCGAGCCTTAACGGTGGCTTTCACTTTGGGAACGGCTATCCTGGTCTTTTTGGTTGCGCGCGAGATCACTTCTCTCCCGGCCGCATTGATGAGTATGCTGGTATTTGCTTTCAATCCTCAAGTGTTTTATTATGCCCGCTTCTTTCAACCTGAACCGTTTTATGTCTTCTGGGGGATGTTAGGGGTCTGGTTATTTGTTTTAGGCTGCCGTCGTGGTCAAGTAGGGTATTTTTTGGCTGCAGGTGCGGCTTTTGTAGTTGCAACACTTTACAAGTTGCTCGGTATCCTGTTTTTAGGAGGGTGCGGTCTCTCTTTAATCGTGCTGTGGTTGCGAACCCCAGATCAGCGTAAAAGCTTATTTCAATGGGCTCTTGTGATGGCAGTTGTCTATTTTGGCCTTCTTTCTACGACAGTAGTGGTGTTGACGAGGATCTTCCCCTCATTTTATGACTGTGTGATTGGTGTCAATCTAGCTCAAGGTAGTGATTTGACCCGGGGCGCAATAGCAATCAAAGGGATGATTTTTCTTATCAGATACTTTGTTGAATTTTCGCCTTTTCTCTTGTTAGCTTTACCTGCGCTATGGCGTGGTTGGCGTGGAGATAAGGGGCTTTCCTTGCTTGTGTGGATACTGCCTACGGCTTTGTCGTTTATGATTTTGGGACGGACTTTGTTTGGTCGCCTTTTAATTTATTTAGTGCCATCACTGTCCATCTTGGTTATGGTCACACTTGAAAGTATTAGGGAGATGAAAGACAAAGGTTTTCTATATTTTGTGATTTTATTTGCTTTAATATCACCTTGGGCAATGGAAGATCTTTCTCTGGTTTTGCAGCAGGAGTCGGATACACTGGCGATGGTGGAGCAGATTGAGTCTCTGACAGATGAAACTGATTTGGTTCTCTCTGATTACCAAGAGCTTAATTTCTATGCACAGCGACAGTCCACTTACTGGGGCTCTGAAATATCATATGTCATTACTAATGGGGGTGTTTACAGAGGGAGTGATTTGATTGCCGAAATCGAATCTTTGGATGTAATGTTGGTGATCATTGATGTAAATGGAAATCATATGACACAACTTCAGGATTACGAACAATTCTTTTCTTATGTAAGTTCTCATTTTGAGTTGGTAGACACCTATCAACGTGTGGGTCAGGTTTTAGAGATGTATCAACGGATACCCTGATGGATATATCCTTAATCATTCCCGTTTTGAACGAGCGCGAGAACATCGCGCAACTCTACGCCGAGCTGGTGGGGGTGTTGGCGGATGAGGGGCTGGCCGAATACGAGATTATCTTCGTGG
>DSBE01000086.1 GCA_011053085.1 Chloroflexota bacterium | reverse complement strand
CTTCTTACCAAATATACAGAGGCCGGCATACTGCCAGCCTCTGTAATGAACTTCACGAAACGATTTAACCGCTTTTAGGAATAAACCGGGCAATTTTGGCTGCCAGGCTGCTCAAAGGCATGGTTTGCAGAATAATGCGGCCCGGCCCGCGCAGTGTAGCCAGGAACAATCCCTCGCCGCTGAATAAAATGTTGCCCAGGCCTTTCACGGTCTCGATATCATAAGTGACCGTGCTCTCGAAGGCAGCGATGTGGCCCGGATCGATCTTCAGCATCTGATTGTCGCGCAGGGTATATTCTACCGTTTCTCCATCTACCTCAAGCCAGGCTTTGCCGGGGCCGGTTAGCTTCTGCAAGATAAATCCTTCACCGCCGAAGAAGCCAGCACCTAATCGTTTACGGAAATGAATTGCCAGATCAACGGATTCCTGCGCCACCATAAAGGCATCCTTCTGCGCAATCCATACCTGACCAGGGGCCAGGTCTAATTCAACGATCTTACCGGGTGCTTCAGGTGTGAAGACCACCCAGGCGCCATCTACACCACTGGTGTAAGTAGTCATGAACAATGACTCCCCCGCCAGGCTGCGCCCCAGTCCTTTCATCAACCCGCCGCGTGTATTGGTCGACATCTCCAGCCCCCCTGTCATCCATGCCATGCCGCCGGATTCAGTATAGACCGATTCACCCTTGTTAAGATACACGGTCAACATTTGCATCACGGTTCCATCAATTTTTGATTGCATTTTTCCTCCAATTCATTGGTTATTGATTCAGTCTATAATGAGTATACGGCAAACGAAAACAAATGTTGCACACGAATTTGACCTATGAATCACCACTCACAACACCTGCCAACACAAAAAGGCACCTACATCATCTATGGTTCGCTCAAACAAGATCTTGCCATACCAGTTGGCGCATTGGGCACGCTGAGCCTGCCTGCTGGCAGCTATGTGTATGTCGGCAGTGCTTTTGGCAGCGGTGGCATTCGCGCCCGGGTGAAACATCACCTGACACCTTCACCAACCCCTCATTGGCATTTCGATTACATAAAACCCCACATAACCATCCAGGCTGCTCTATGGCAAACTGGCACAGATCGATTGGAATGCAAATGGGTCAACAGGCTGTTGCTTCTGCCGAACGTGGCTGCACCGCTTGCCGGTTTCGGTGCCAGCGACTGCCGCAGCGGCTGCCCTGCTCACCTTCTATCCATTGACCTTTCCCTATCAATGATCGCTCAACATCTACAAATCCACCAATGGTATGAATTCATGTATAATAATGAAGCTCTGCCGCCATCCTGACAGAGCTATAACCATCATAGGAAAAACGTTGAGGGCATTTTGAAAAAATTCTGGCAAAAATACGCATTACTGATCATCGTTACCGCCGTCATCATACTCATTGATCAGGCGACAAAGCTTTGGATACGCAATAACCTCGCCTTGGGTGAAACCCATTGCCTCATCGACGGAATCTGTGAACAGGTGCGCTTTTTACACTGGTACAACACCGGTATCGCTTTCGGTTTGTTTCAAGGCAACAGCTTGCTGTTCTCTGTGACCAGCATCATCATCGTGGTGATCATCTTCGTTTTCTACATCCAGATTCCACAGCAAGAGTGGCTTTTACGCCTCGCCCTGGCTTTTGAAACCGGCGGTGCACTGGGCAACTTCATCGACCGGATCACCCTGGGGCATGTGACCGACTTTGTCGCTGTCGGCAAATTTCCCATCTTCAACGTGGCAGATGCCTCCATCAATATCGGTGTGGCGCTGATGCTCCTCAGCATAGTATTGGAGGAAATTAAAGACCGTCGCAAGAAAAAAGCAAAAGAATTGGCATCCGACGAATCGGTGCCAGAAATCAGCCAGTAACATGACCCTGAATCAGTTATCGAATAATGCTGCCAGCCAGCCAGAGAGCGAAGAATTCGTCTATCGCGAACCTGAAGCGCAAAGATTGGACAAATTTCTTGCCGAATGTTTTCCTGAACATTCGCGTTCGCGCGTGCAGGCCTGGATCAGAGATGGTCATGTCCAGGTAAATCAGCAAGTAACCACCAAAACCGGCGCAAAAGTGGAGACCGGAAACACCATCCATGTCGCCATTCCCCCCATTTTAGATGTTGGACTGGTAGCTGAAGACATACCACTCGCGATCGTATATGAAGACAACAATCTACTCGTTATCAACAAACCTGCTGGCATGGTCGTTCACCCATCCGCCGGACACGCCAGCGGTACAATGGTGCAGGCTGTCATGGCGCATGCGCCCGAATTAGAAGGTATCGGCGGAGAATACCGCCCAGGCGTCGTTCACCGTCTCGACAAAGACACCTCCGGTTTGATCATGTTTGCAAAAAATGACCATACCTTGCGTTGGCTGCAAAAACAATTCAAAAACCGCCAGGTAGAGAAATATTACCTGACCCTGGTTGACGGTCATCTTCCCACCGCCAAAGGCCGCATCGAAGCACCCATCAGCCGTGACCCCAGCCATCGTCAGAAAATGGCGGTGGTTTCCACCGGTAAAGGCAAACAAGCCGTCAGCGAATACGAGGTCATCGAAGAATTTGCGCATCATTCTCTGGTGCGTGTACGAATTTTCACCGGACGAACCCATCAGATTCGTTTGCACATGCAGTTCATGAACTGCCCTGTGGCGGGTGACCAGACCTATGGCAAACGCCATTCTTCCATCGATCTTGATCGCCAATTCTTACATGCCGCTGAGTTGGTTATCCTGTTGGAAGGAGAAGACCAGCCCAGGCATTTCTCCGCGCCGCTGCCAAATGAATTACAAGCCGTCCTGCAACAGTTGCGCTGAAACAAACCAAAACATCCTTCTCTGTTCTGTTATGATTGTACAAAAATTGATGCAAAAGGAATAGCATGAAAACCATTGACCTGCGCTCCGATACTGTCACTCTGCCAACACCCGCCATGCGCGAAGCGATGGCGCACGCTCCCCTCGGCGATGATGTCTATGGGGAAGACCCGACCATCAATGCCCTCGAACAGCGATCCGCTGAACTGTTTGAAAAAAGAGCCGCCCTATTTGTTCCCTCCGGTACCATGGGCAACCTGGCTTCCATTCTGGCGCATTGCCAGCGCGGGGACGAGGTCATCATGGGCAACAAAGCCCACACATTTTTGTATGAAGCCGGCGGCATCTCTGCCCTGGGCGGCATTCATACCTATACCATTCCCAATCAAGAAGATGGCAGCCTGTTATTAGATGATATCGCAAACGCCATCCGCCCGGATGACATCCATGCACCTATTTCCCGCTTATTGGTGTTAGAAAACACCCAAAATGCCTGCGGCGGAACCGTGCTGACACCTGAGTACACTCGTCAGGCAGCGGAAATTGCTCATCAACACGGCTTATTGGTGCACATTGATGGCGCGCGCATCTTTAACGCAGCAGTTGCCCAAAAAGTACCTGTATCTGAGTTAACCCGTGAAGCAGATTCTGTTACTTTCTGCCTGAGCAAAGGGCTGTGCTGCCCGGCCGGATCGGTCATAGTAGGTTCGCAGCCCTTTATCGATCAGGTGCGCCGTGTGCGCAAGATGTTGGGCGGTGGCATGCGCCAGGCGGGAGTATTGGCAGCAGCCGGGCTGGTGGCGCTGGACGAAATGATTGACCGCCTTGCCGACGACCATACCCGCGCGCGTCACCTGGCACAGGCGCTGGGCCAGATCAAAGGCATCCATATTTTGAATGACCCGCCCCCCACCAACATGGTGTATATGCGTTTGGATTCCGATATTACCCTGACCGATGAGAAGCTCATCGCCGGCTGCGCAGCGCAAGGCATCGTCATCCGCGGAAGGAATGGTGTCTTCCGGTTGGTT
>DSBE01000306.1 GCA_011053085.1 Chloroflexota bacterium | reverse complement strand
GAAAATGTGCTGAGCAGCCTTGATCCCGCTCAGTTGCGCGTGCTGGTCTTGTTTTCATCGGTGGCCGGGGCTTTTGGCAATCTGGGGCAGACGGATTATGCCATGGCGAATGAAGCGTTGAACAAATTCGCCCATCAATTCCAACACCAATATCCGCATTGCCGGGTGCTCTCGCTCAACTGGGGTCCCTGGGAGAGCGGTATGGTGAATGCGGAATTAAGGAAGGCATTCTCCGCCCGCGGCATCACGCTGATCGCTGAAGACGAAGGTGCTGCCATGTTCACCAGGGAAGTATTGGCGCACAATAACCCGCCTTCGCCGCAAATCGTCATCGGCAGTGCCATTGACCTCAAACCAGACCCGCTTACCCTCACCCCCGGCGCCAGCTGGCAGGTCGAACGCAGCCTTGATCCACAACAGAATCCATTCCTGTTTGATCATCAGATCGGCGAAAATCGTGTGCTGCCAGCCACCTGTGCGGCAGGCTGGATGGCAGACACCTGTGAACAGCTATTTCATGGCTATCGTTTCTTTGAGATGACCGATTTCAGGGTGTTGAAAGGGGTCGTTTTTGCCGATGACCAGCCTCAGGCATATGAAGTCAGATTGCAAGCAATGGAATCAGGCACTGCGGATGATTTGTGCCTGGCAGTTGAGATCTTCAGCAGCGGTGCTAAGAGCTTTCGCCATTATAGCGCGCAAGTTGGCCTGCGTCAGCAGATCCCAAAACCGCCTGAGCGAACAGAAACCCTGTCGTCATTTGCTCCCGAAGATTATCAGCGCGCCCAGCAAGCCTATCGAACCAGGCGTCTCTTCCATGGCCCTGCTTTTCGCGGATTGCAGGCATTGGGGGCGCTGAAAGATGATGGCTTTCAGGCGTTGGTTAACCTGGCAGGCTTTGAACAGCACAAACAAGGCCAGTTTTTGGTGCGCGCCACCCATCCCTTCCTGAACGATGTGGTACTGCAAAGCATGCTGTTGTGGACGCTGGATATAACGGGGGCCGCCTGTCTTCCGGCTGGCATCCAGCACCTGCACCAGTACCAGAAGCTCCGTTTTGACCAGGATTATTACATCGACACCCATGTACGTGAATATACCAGCAGCCGCATCATTGCTGATGCGTTCGTTTACGGCCATCATGGCCGGCTGTGTTTACGCGCTGAGGGGGTTGTAGGCACCCTGAGTACGGCCCTGCTGCCCCTGTTCGAGAAATCACACACATCGCTGGATTTAGGTGCATGAAACCGTACCATTGTAAGAGGGCTATCCTCAATAATACTTGTTGTTCTGTTGAAGGTGTCAAAACATGACCGTATGGATGCAACTGAAGGCAGTTCACTATAGTCTGGGTGGCGTTAACAGTGACACCGCTTTTGAGGAACACCTGTTTCGTGGCACTGACCTGGCAGTACTATGCAAACATACAGCGGGCGTTGATAACCGCTGGAAAACCTATGATCTTGCCAACACGGCATGGTTGTCAGATGAGGCATTTTTCCACCTGTCACACGCGGGATTGTGGCAGGCAAAGGGCAATGTGGTAGCAGCTGGCCCGTCCTGGTTGTGGCGTACGCTCCAACAGGCTGAACGAACCGTCCTTAAAGAAGGATTCGAGCAATGCTTGATTGCTGCGGCGCAAGAAACAAACTGGTTGTTGTTCCTGGTCAGCCCTCAGGCCGCGGGCAATGGTGGCTCCATCATGATTCAGGCAGCCTCCGAAAAATTGACTGCCTGGCAGCGGGGTGAGATCTATCAGCAAAGCCGGCACTGTGAATACCTCAGTGACTCCTCCCAGAACTTTGATGTTGAAAGATCAACTGGTTCCGTAACGTCAGATAGCAATCCCTTCGCGCAAGCCAGCCCGTTCTCTGAAATGGTTCAGGCATTTCGCTCGATCTTCAGTCTGCAGCGCCGCATGCACTATGCCTATGGGCAGGCAGAGGAAGCAAACGCGGATACACCGCGACACAGATCAGCTGTCCCGTGGTTTACCAGCAACAACCAGCCATTGCGACAGGCAGTATTGGCCTCGCCATTCCCTGCTGGTGAACGACTGGTCATCCTGCACGAATCCAAACTTGCCGCGGCACCTATACTGCATCAATGTGAAGGCGATAACTCACTGTGGGTGGTTACCGGTAATTCGAAAGACTCCTTGTTGGCGGCTTTGCAGACAGCACAATATAATTCTACGTCGTCAATGCCGGTATCAGCTGTGCCGGCAGCGGCTTACCGGGTGTGTCTTATGGCCGCCAATCCGAGCGCATTCGAACAGGAAAAAGATAAAGCATGTCAGGGCGTCAGTTCCGCGCTGGAAAACGGTAAGGAATGGCAATCATTGAACGGAAGCTATTTCACCCCGCGCCCTCTGGGAGCGGATGCACCCATCGCTCTGGTTTACCCAGGTGCCTTCAACTCGTATCCAGGGATGGGCGGCGACTTGTTGCGGCATTTTCCCTTCTTGCATACCTGGCTGGAAGAGCACAACGAAGATGCCGCGGATACCTATCAGGCTGACCTGATCTTTCCCCCTGCTGAAACAAACGCAGAACAGGCCCAACAAACCTTGCTGGATCGGCCTTTGAGCATGTTATTTTCAGGGACAGCCGTGGCGGGATTATATACGCATTTACTATGTCAGGGATTCGGCCTGCAGGCGCAGGCGGCGCTGGGATACAGCATGGGTGAGACCAGCATGTTCTTCGCCAGCGGTTTCTGGCAGCACAGTGAAGCGATGAAAAGTGAGATCAGCCAGTTACCCCTGTACGATAACCGTCTGGCAGGCAAGCTGGAAGCTGTGCGCACTTTCTGGCAGCGGCAAGGATTTTCGGCGCCGGATGATGGCACCCCGATCTGGGACAATTATCTTTTGATGACAACTCCGGAGAAAGCTCTGGCAGCCGTGGCAACGGAATCTTTGGCTTACCTGACGCATATCAATGCCCCACGTCAAGTCATCATTGGCGGTGAACCATCTGCCTGCAAGCGGGTAGTGGCAATGCTGCGCTGTATGAGCCTGCCGATGCCCTATCATTATCCCATGCACTGTCAGGTAATCAGTTCGGAATATGAAACTCTGCGTGACCTTCATCTGCATCCGGTATCCATGCACAATACGCTGCGCTTTTACAGCGCTTTTGAGCAGGCCCCCTTCATCCTGGAGAACACCCAAATCGCCGAAGCCATCGCGGGCGGGTTGATCAACCGGGTCGATTTTCCCGGGTTGATCGAACGGGTATATGCCGATGGATTCCGTATCTTCATTGAAGTTGGGGCACGCCAAAATTGCAGCAAATGGATCGAGAACATCCTTAAGGGCCGGGATTGTTGCGTATTAGCTGTGAATCAAGAACAAGTACCGGATCACATCACCTTGCTGCGTGCATTGGCACGATTAATCAGCCATGGCGCCAGCCTGGATTTACACTTGTTGAACAAACACCTGAACATTGTGGCTACCGAGGAATATCTTGACAGGGTAGTTGAATCGAGAAAGGAAACTGTGCAATGACAGGGTTGGAAAAGATAAGAGAAAACCGCAAGCAAACAGTATTACCGCTGTGTTGGCTGGGATCAGACGACAATTTACAGCCTGTCTCAGCATTGCCGCAGCTTTTACGCCAGATTGACCTGCCCATTGTTGCCGTACAAGCACAGCATGGAAGGATAGGCTTCAGCACAGACCTGTCGCTTCTGGGCGCGGGTGGTGAAGACGCTGGCAATGTGGTGGCATTGCTGCCAGCCACTGCTATCGAGGATTTTGGCGACGTGTCTTTCATGCGGGAGTATGGCCTGCGTGCCGCATATTATGCCGGCGCCATGGCAAACGGCATCGCCTCGGCCGAGATGGTCATCGCGCTTGGAAAAGCTGGCCTGATGGGCTCTTTTGGGG
>DSBE01000383.1 GCA_011053085.1 Chloroflexota bacterium | reverse complement strand
ATACCCGTATATAGAATTTTCATCACTTCTCACACTGTTGCAACATTTTGCACGAATTCAGGTACCTGTCCGTTTTGTAACTCCATAAGTTGTTTCAACACACGCTCGTAGGTCGTCCGCCATGCCATCCAATTCTGATACAACGAAGTGTTGTGCCAAAGCAAGGTAAACGTCCCTTCGACTTGACAGCAACGCTGCGCTGATTCCAGGATGCGCTGTTCGGCTTGTTGAGGCGTCAAGTGGCGATAGTGAAATAGTGTACTTTCCATTATGTAATGAGTGGAATTACCTACAATTCCAGCGGATAGTTCTGCTCAATATCGAAATAGGGGAAATGTAACAGTTTGCAACCCAATTATCTTGGACGTTTATTGTATAACAGAGAAATAGCATTGCCGCCCGCAAGGATATCTTCGCGGATGGCAGGCAGTCTCGCATTTATCTCTTGGCTTATGCGGTGCCGAGAATACCACACACTATCAAATTGCTCTTTTAAGAACTTGATATCCAGAGAATCAACCGGACAAGCATAACCTTCTTGACCGAAAAGAGAAAGAACGTCAGTATATTTTGTGTGCCAAGCTGTGGCTAGTACGGGAATTCCTTGAGAAAGACTCGCAATAATGGTATGATACCGCGCTGCAATAACGACATCGCATTGCCCAATGATTCCCTTTAGCTCTGGGGCAGAGTATTCATCAGTCAAAATCATAGCTTTTATCTGATTTTGCATTCTCTTCCAGGTTTCTTTTACGTAGTATCGATCATCGTGTTCTATGTCGTGAGAAAGTTCATTTGGGATTAGTACAAGTTGTGCATTCGTGCTTTCGATAGCATAATCCGCCAACTTCGCCATAATCATTATATAATCAGCAGAATCACCAGATTGAGAAGAAGCCATATGACTAATTGAGAATCCAATAATGGGATGCTCAAGCTTTTGATATGCTAACTCTTCAGCCAAGGGAGTAGGTTGGGTTTGCAAGAGAAAAGCCGTATCTGGGCATACTTGAACTAGTGTTTTCACTCCCAAATCTTTGAGACGGCGTTGGGTCGTTTCGTCTCGAGCCAAAATCAAATCTACAAAATATTGTAAATATATCTTGGAGAAAAAGCGGTTCCACCTTGTTTCAAAGGGGCCAAGAGAAGCAGTATACTTTACAACAGTTTTGCAGAATAATTTTCCTGTTACAAAATGAATTCCTCTAAACAACCTCGTTTTGAAAGAGTCTTGTTCAAGTTTATCTGAAAAACCTATGCCCCAAATATCAAGAACGATGTCCGCTTCCTGAAAAGCCTGGATCACCTGTCTCGTGGTAGTTGTTCCCCACTGAAGTTTTAATGCCACCTTGAGCAAAGCCGCGATTAAAATTTCTTTCCATACAGGATTCGCAATAATGATAATGTTATACTCTTCAGCTAAAGGCAAGTCATCCGCTGTGGGTGAAATAAATGTGTAATCTGGGTGATCAAAGCACCTATTAAGTACATGCATCGTGGTGGGTAAAAGTGATGGTCCCCCCAGATTTTTACTCAAACGCGCACCGATTAATAATATCTTTATCGCCATGGTTTGTCCTCGCTTTGCACCAGTTTATAACTTTTTCTGTCCCAACCCCATTCGGCGCAATCCAAAACGCACAACCGCTTTACTCTTGTTTATAAATTCACGACGAATACGATCAAGCACGGCGAACAGATGTATCAACGGCCACAACCATTGTAGATGTGAAAAGTAAGAGGGAAGATAACGTAAAGCCGCGCTGATATCGCGCTTAGTGAAGGTCAGGTCACGTTCACCATAGTCAGGAATAGCCAAGCTTGCCCATTGCCTCAGCCGAATACGCGCCCCTACGCCAGCTTTGAAGCCATAATTTTGAGCTTGCGCCACTATACTCACTGGCATTTTTTCTAGTGAAACCTTGTTAGCCTCTACCGCGGCTGTCAAGAAAGCGTGTCCTATCGAATTCCGAGTAATTGCAATAGATTTGCCAATACGCTCTGTTTGGGTGTATTCTTTCAGCCATGGATCACCTAACGAAATGTCAGCCAGTTCACACGTTTGATCAGGACAAAGCAAACATCTAGGGATCATAAAATCAAAATGAAAAGCCGATGAAAATATTGCACGACGGTACCAACGTTTCTCAGTTGTTCCACGGGGCATAATTTTCTTAGTACCATTTGATAAAGTGACACTGATTTTCCCAGGCCAGCCTTCACTTCGATAACGAATCGCTCGTACTTCTCTTGGATCTATACCAGAGCGCCGGAGGAAATATTCCGTCCCCCAATATGTGTTACTATTGGCACAAAATATGCCTAGGTGAAGTACTATTTTCTCGCGCAGTGTTGGATGGAGCGTTTCCATTTTCCGAATGGCGTGAATTTGGCAGGGTAGGCCAACAACAGCAAATCGACCTTCTTCTGCTAAGATACGATCCAACCCCTTATGGAGAGATACCGGGCAATATTTGGATCCACTGGCAGAGATAATTTCTGTAGGTGTGGTTGCAAGAAAAGATTGGGTCTCAAGCGGGTTCTCAGATGACATACCGACCACCAGGGCACCGTCGATTTTATTTTCTTTAATAGCGTGAAGTAACAATGCGGTTACTAATCCGCCCGATGCGGAGTTAAATCTGATTTGTTCATCAGTTGCATGACCTACATAACATTCATTAAATATCCCTATCAATCTTGGGCCATGTTGTCCTTCATGAAGTTGCTCCGCGTATTTCTCCAGACTAATTCCGATTCCTGGGCATACACGCAAACACAACCCGCATTGCGTACAATGCTGGGGATCAATAACGGGAGAATATACACCTTTATGCTTATCAAGTCTTATGGTAATTGCGCCAGGGCTAGGGCAGATGCTTTCGCACATGCCACATCCCATACATAGACCATTATCATAAACTTGGCTCACATTGGCAAAGTTTGCTACAATACCTGCGGCCCTATCAATAGTCATTTTTTCCTCGCAAATTCTCTCATCCTCTTGAGCAAAATCGCAATTGTATCCGTGATTTTGAGATGTAGTTGCGGATCATTCCAAACCACATAAACTAAGTATACTAGTAAGAGAATAGCAGTTACAGTTATTGTAATCCAAGACGAGGCATTAACGATTTTAAGTCCTAACAATATCAAACCCGCAGGAGCAAAATATAATACATAGTGAAATATAACATTAAAAATTGTAGACCACGGCACGCCAGCTTCTGTCATGATTTTTGCGCTAAGATATCCATAAACTAACACGCCGGAGACTGCAAATAGGGCTATGGCCAAACGCGCATCTTGTAATATACCACCGATTAAAAGTGCTATAAACCGCGTGACGAAAATAGCAATGTTGATGAACAGACTGAATTCTTGTCTTTCTAACACTCTGAAAAGCGTACTGAATGGGGATGAAATAAACCAAAAGAACATCCACAAGCTCAGAATTTGCGTATATACACCCGCTTCAGCCCAATTCTCGCCCAAAAAAATTATAAATAAGTCACTCCCTGTTATAGTTAATAACAATAGAGGAAATAGTGTAAGCATTACCAAACGTCGAAAAGCATTTTCTGTCACCAGGGATAGTGTACTATCTGACTTAGCCTCTGAAGCACGTTGAAAGAAAACTTGCGCGATAGAAGCCCCAATCAAACTCATCGGGACACGTAGTAGTCGGGTGCCAAGTGCATAATATCCAACAATCTCTGAAGAGAAAAATATCGATAGAAAAAAAGCTGGAAGTTGCCAGGATATATTATTCAGAAGGGCCGCCCATGTATCATACAGCGGAAACTTCCGATGCCGCTTAATTCCATTCCACATCCCTTCCCAACTCATCGACCGCAGAAACAACTGGGCATCATCCCGCCAAATCTGCCCCGCCAAAATCACCGTCGCAAGCGCTT
>DSBE01000337.1 GCA_011053085.1 Chloroflexota bacterium | reverse complement strand
GATACATAGAGGCAGAAAAAGCGGTTTCGGACAGCGTGACGATGATATCGGCAAGCAATTTGACCAGCGTAAATCGGTTGACGTAATTCACCCCATAATTCAACAAGCCCAAACCGAGTAGTCCAGCGATGATCCAGTACACACGTGTCAATGCGCCTTCGGATAATCGGTCTACGCCAGAGGCAATGATCAGTGGTTGGAGAGAAGAGATGGCACTGATTAGCAGGACTGTTACCAGCAAGAGAACCAGGGCTTTCCAGTGAGGTTTAAAATATTGCATTGCTCGACGGAACAGTTGTCTGTCTGAGTATTGCCGGTCATATTTTTCTGCTGAAAAGGAGCCAAAGAATCCCATAATTTCCTATCTGTTATTAGACCGCATCGTTAAAAATATTGCGATATGCTTCCGATGTAGCAAGCAGGTCTTCGTGAGAGCCGGAAGCAGCCAGTCTGCCTTTTTTCACGACAACGATCCTATCAGCCCAGCGGATTTGGGACAGACGGTGAGTGATGATGAAGGTGGTCCGGTTTTCGGCCGCTTTGAAAATTGCCTGTTGAATTTTGTCCTCCGTCGCACTGTCAATAGCTGATGTGGAGTCATCCAGGATTAGAATCGACGGATTGGTCAGGAAAGCTCGTGCGAGAGCAATACGCTGCTTTTGCCCACCTGACAGTGTCGCGCCGCGTTCGCCGACAACAGTCTCATAGCCTTCAGCAAACGAGGTGATAAAGTCATGGGCCTGGGCTTCTTTGGCTGCGGCGATGATATCGTCCATGGATGATTCCGGATGGCCAAAGGCAATGTTTTCAGCGATAGAACGCGAGAATAAAAAGATATCCTGTTCGATGATTGAAATTTGTTTTCTCAGCGTTTCAAGGTTCCAATCCTTCACATTGATACCATCGATCAGTACAGCGCCATCAGTGGCATCATAGGTGCGATTAATCAGCTTCACCAGGCTTGTTTTGCCATAACCGGTTTGCCCGACGATGGCGATTGTTTGGCTACGGTTCACGGAGAAGCTGATATCTTCTAACGCGTTGGTTTCCGCATCAGGATAAGCAAAGGAAGCATTCTGAAAAGTCACGTCACCCAGTAATTTTTGATCAACCCCTGCGACATTCTGGTCCAGGTTATTTTGGGCATTGATCAGCTCCAGGATGCGCTTTGCCCCGGCGATGCCCATAGAAATGCGGGTATACGCAAAGCGTGACACAAAGGTGGGAAAGCCCAGCATGCTGAGAATGCCGCTGTAGGCGATGACATCGCCAAGTTGGATTAAACCTTGCGAATAAAGGATTACACCATGGAGAATGCCCAGAGCGATGGTAATTTCCAGTAACAAGCCGGGAATGAAGGTGGCTTCGAGTTTGCCTTGTTCAACCGCACCATCGCGATATGCCTGTACATTTTGATGGAACAATTCGATTTCGGTTTCTTCCTGCACTCCGCCTTTGACAATTTCGATGCCGTCCAGGGATTCGGAGAGGCGTGTGTTTAATTTCCCAAAAGCACTTCGTAAACTGGCTGACACCACGTTCATTTTTAGGAGGTATCGCCATAAAGCGACGCCATACAAAATGATGAAAATGATAGGCAATAAGACGAGTTGGGGATGGTAACCCGGTGCAAGAAACAGTGGCATAAACAAGAAGATCAGCGAGCCAAACACCAAATTCACACCCGGGCTGAACAACATGTTTATTTCGCGCACGTCGTTGGTAGCACGCGCCATGATATCGCCGATACTCTGGAGGCTGTGAAAGGTCATGTTTTTACCAAGCAATGATATATACAGCTCGTTTCTCGTGACTCTTTCAGTGAATTGCGCCAGGATTTCAAAACCAAAACCTCGCACCAGCATGAGCAATGCCCGCAGTGCCTGTGACCCAAAGACCAGCCAGGCGTATTGCCCCAATTGTGCGCGAAAGTCTGCCGGCGGCATGGCGGTGGTTGCGCTTAGGAGGTTGACCGCCCGTCCAATCAGGATAGCAGGCACCGAAGCAAGCAAAGCATTGCCAATTGCGCCGGCCATCGACATGACAAAGAAATACCAACGATGGATGGCATGTGAAATGATCCACAAAACAGGGTTTTTTGTGTTGGTTTTATAGGGTTGTTTAATTGAAAATTCTGTGTATTCCGCCATAGCGCCTCAAAATATGCTGGATGATTGTACCATTATGCCTGTGAGAGGTACAATTTTGAGAGCGAGGAATATTTATGAAAATTTTATTTACTGCTTTTGAACCCTATGGCAAGCGAACGATGAATACTTCCCAGGAAGTGTTGGTGCGGCTGAGTAGAATTGGCTCGAGTTGTGAGATAGTAAAGCAACTCCTGCCGGTCGATACTGTCAAAGCTCCCGTTACTTTACTTGATCTTCTTCAAAAGGGACGATACCAGGCAGTCATTTGCATGGGGGAGGCGAGCAGTATACGATGGGTGCAGTTAGAAAGGTTGGCGGTTAATTGGCTTGATTTTCCTATTCCAGATAACACGGGTGCGCAGATAGTCGATCAGATGATTGCACCGGGAGGCCCTGCCGCTTATTTTTCATCTTTGCCAATCAGGAATTTTGAGTCGGTGGTAAAGGAGCGTGAAATCCCGGTGAGAATTTCGATGAGTGCGGGCACCTATCTGTGTAACCAGATCTTCTATACGCTAATGCATTTTCTACACGAAGAAGCAATGAATATCCCGGGTGGTTTTATCCATCTGCCTGTGTATGCCTGGAATCACAAAGAAGGCGAAGCTGATGTTGCTTGTGGACACGCCGAATACACACAGATCGCTGCTGTTATTGAAGATATGGCAGCAACATTGGTTGAGAATTAATCCGCTGTTTGATAAGAGTCAAAGGAAGGATTTCGCTCAGACCTTTTTCGTTGAAAAAGGCGGGTTTGAATGAAAAGGCCAGCGATTGTCAACAAACCCATGGCGGTTAGCCTGAAGAGGGGCAATTCGCCTATCACACCGGATACCAGATAAGCGCCCATCAAGCTCGAGAACACAACCATGGTCCATTGAAATAGAAGTTGGATCAAAAGCAGTCCAAGAGCGCTGCCAGCCAGAAAAGATACAAAGGATTGGAGGAGGGGATCTGTGGGTAGGCTAAAGAATGAGTTTACCGTGATTATGCCGACCAAGCCACCACCAATCGCACCGAGGATAAAAATGGTGGTCTTTTCAATGAATAAATAAAGGGCCAGAACAGCCAGCGAAGCACCGGCAGCGATCAGCGTGATCGTCGACGCTTTCATATCGAATAAGAAATGAGAGAGGAACTGGGTTGTAGCAACGAAAACACCGCCCATGACAGAGAGCCACAGAGCCCGACGACCTGCAATTAGCAGCACAAAACCGATAATGACATAGATAGTGGTCATAGATACCTCTGCCATTAGGGGAGCATGAATTGTGCCAAAAAAATCGGATGGTTTCGAACCATCCGATTTTGAGATTTTCTTGCTCTTAAAATACTGCTACTTAATCGGGATTACTTTAATGTCTTCGGAAAGAAGGACTTCTGAACACTCAAGGAATATCTTGGGTTGAGAGGCCAACTGATTATCAAATGGGTGGTTGATGCGTTGGGCAGTTTTGCCCTGGTAGTATTGTCGCAGGAAAATGACAGATATCGCAGCGGTAAAGAAGGCTATCATTTGAACCATCATTGTTTGTGTTTTTGTGCTCATTTTTTGTCCTTTAGGCATTTGACAATGCCAGATTACCCGCCTAATTATACACAAACCCTGTAATTTGTATAGGTCGCGGGAAAAATCAGCGCCGGCGGCGGAAAAGGAGGGTGGAATAATATATAATTGTCATGACTGATTGCATGGCAGCAGCCACATAGGTTAATGAAGCGGCTCCAAGAATAGTGTTGACGCCTTTAATTTCATCCTGGCTCAACATGCCTGTGCTT
>DSBE01000289.1 GCA_011053085.1 Chloroflexota bacterium | reverse complement strand
GCATAATCAGCTCGTGTTTTTTGCGGAATTCTTCCATGGGTTGTTCCGGGTTCGCGGTTAAATGAGGTGAACAGGCAACGTTGCCTGGTATTCCAATAAACGGATTGAGAGTTCGTTTCTTGTCTAGTCAATTATACCAGATGCCTGACTGGCTTAGACTTAGTTTTTACACAGGAAGAACCACCCTTGTCAGGTGGTTCTTCGACTGTTGTTTATGAATGAATGGCGCCCTCGGAGGAATTCGAATCCCCAACCTTTTGCTCCGCAAGCAAGCGCTCTATCCTATTGAGCTACGAGGGCAGCGCACATAATCATACCCCAGCCGATTGCTTTCGTCAAGGCTGCCCCAATGGCATCTATGTTATACTCAAAACACGGTTTTCAATGCCCCTGACGGAGAAAAAAAGGTGAACATTCTCATATATGGCGCCGGTATGATCGGCAGCATTATTGCCAGTCAATTGGAAAGCAACGGACAAAAAGCGACCATCCTGGCACGCGGCAGCCATGCTGAGGCCATCCGTTCTTTCGGTATTGTCACCCACCCGCTGGAAGGTGACGACTATTACACCGCTCATCCTACCGTGATCGAGACCCTCATGCCGGAAGATGATTTTGATGTTATCCTCGTCACCCTGCGCCGCAACCAGCACCAAGAAATACTGCCCATCCTGGCGCAGAATCAGCACGCCAAAACTATCCTCTTCCTGGGCAACAATCTCGGCAGCGCCGCTGACCTTTTGGAACACCTGCCTGCAGAAAAGATCCTGCTTGGATTCGGCGGCACCGGCGGCGAACGCCGCGGTGACATCATTTACCATTTCCGTGATGAACGCACTGGCAAAGTCGGCAAGATCTGGCTGGGCGAACTGGACGGAAAACGCACTCAACGCCTGCAACAATTGGCGCAGCTATTCCAACAAGCGGACTTTGATACCGAAATCCAACCTCACATAGACGACTGGCTGAAAACCCACGCCGCCCTGACCCTGCCGCTGGCTTTCGGTCTGTACCGCTGTGAGGGCAGCAATTACCATCTTGCCCAAACCCGCGACGCGCTGCTGATGGTCTGCCGCGCCATCAAAGAAGGTTTCAAGATAGTGCGCAAAAACGGCAGCAGGATTATTCCTGTCAAATATGCCCTGATGGCAAAGCTGCCTGAGCCGGTCGTCGTCGCCATCTTGCGCAAATTGTTTGCCAGCGAAACCGCGCGCATCGCCATTGCCGTGCATGCCAACAACGCCCGCGATGAGATGTACTTCCTTGCGCGTGAATTCCAGCAGTTGATACAAACCGCCGCCGTCGCCACCCCCAACCTGACGCAATTGTTTGCGGTCATGGACACCGAGCAACCTGCCATCCCGCAGGGTTCAAAAACCGCCCGGCTCAACTGGAAACCAGTCTGGGTTGCTGCGGGCATAGTCACCGGCATCATCGGCGCGCTGGGCTACTTGTTCAGCCAGCGTAAACGCAAGCCTTAATCCACCAAATTTTACACGGCTCTTGCAACCCCCGCTGCTTTCCTTGGTACAATAAGGCAGAAAGAACCCGTTTTGGAGTGGTGAATGTTTGGTATTCGTGCTTTTTTCTATTACAACTACCTCGCTTTTTTTCGCGCACGCGGCACCCACTACCGCCTGACCTCCAAACGCATCTTTGCCCTGGTTGTTTTTCTGCTCATCTTCATCCCCACTGAAATACTCAACTGGATCGGCTTCGGACTGGATGAGATCTTCTTCCCCAAATACCGCCGGCAAACTGTGAAAACGCCAGTGTTCATCATCGGCAACCCGCGCAGCGGCACCACCTTCACCCACCGCCTGATCGAAAAGGACACCGACACCTTCACCACCACCACCTCGTGGGAACTGTTGTTCGCGCCTTCCATCATCCAGCGCAAGTTCATCTGGCTGCTGCGTGACCTGCTTAACTTGCTCAAAGTCCCCTTCAAACGCACCCTGGATGACATCAACGAAAGCATCTCAATGGACAAACGCGCTCACAAAATCCGCCTCAATGGCTCAGAAGAAGACGAACATTTCCTCATCCACATCTGGGCAAGCGCTGTACTGTGGCCCATCTACCCCATTAAGGAAACCACCCTGCCGCATTTCTTCTTCGATAAGATGATCCCGCATGATGTCCGCCTGAAGATCATCGGATTTTACAAGAATATGGTGCAGCGCCACATCTACGCGCATGGCGGCGACAAAATCCTGCTCTCGAAAAATCCCTCCTTCTCCGGCAAAATCGATACCTTGCTGGAAGTGTTCCCCGATGCACGCTTCATCGACCTGGTGCGTGATCCTTTCGAGTGCATGCCTTCGATGATGAACTACATGTCCTCCGGCTGGAAGGTGTTTGGCAGCCCCCTCGAACCCTATCCCTACAAGGAAGAGTTCTACGAGGTTATGAACCACTACTACCTCTATCCTGCCGAGTATTTTCAGGACAAAGAAGAGGTGTGTACCTTTGTCAAATATGATGAACTGGTGGCTGATACCGACGAGGTCATCATTGACCTCTATCAATGGATGGGCCTGCCGCTGTCAGAGAAATTCGAAGCCATTCTTGAACAAGAAACCGACCAGCAGCGCACCTACCGATCCAAACATGAGTATGACCTGGCAGAGATGGGCTTGACCAAAGAGGCGATAGTTAACGCCTTCTCAGAAGTGTTTCAATATTACGAATTTGAATCCAATGAATTTGAACTGCCCGAACGGCCTGCCTGGCAGCGCAAAGGCTGGCGCCAGAACTGGAAAAAACGCCGCCAACTGCGCCGCGAAAAACGCCATCTGCGACGCCAGAAACGCCGGTCACGCCGCAAAAACATCCCACCCGCCCCACCGGCAACCGTGAATCCTCAGTAGCCAGCATGGACAATGCGAGTATTGTTTAATTCAACTCCGCTAGTTCACCCGTGACCATGTATACCACCCGCTCACACAGGTTGATCACACGGTCACCGGTGCGTTCCAGGTTGTGGGCTGCCCACAGCAGGTAGTTTGCCTGATCAAGTTGTGCAGGATTCACCATCAAACAGGTGGCCAATTCACGATACACCTGGTTATACAACCCATCCAGGTCATCGTCCATGGGCGGAATCGTGCGCGCCAGATCGGCGTCATGGCGCACAAAAGCCGTCAACACCTGGCGCAGCATGGTCTGGCAGATCTCACACATGCGCGGGATGTCGATGAGCGGTTTCATCAAATCCTGTTTGCCGATCATCAGGTTAATCTTGCCGATACCTTTGGCATAATCACCGATGCGCTCCAACTCGGAGGCAAATTCCAGCATTGCAGCCAGTCGGCGCAGGTCGCCCGCGCGCGGTTGCTGCAATGCGATGGTGGTCAGAATCTGATCTTCCAGATGAAAGCGTTTTGCATTCACCTGGGCATCTTGCGCCATCACCCGCTCTGAGCCCGCAAAGTCACGCGCCTTGAGGAACCTGACAGAATCCACCAGCATGGCTTCCACCAGGTTGCCCAACGCCAGCACATCGTTCTGCAGATTGATCAGCTCTTTGTCTAAAGCCAGTCGCATCACCATACTCTGTTCCTCGCCAATTACCCAAAGCGTCCAGTGATATAATCTTCGGTCAGTTTTGATTTTGGGTTGGTGAAAATTTCACGGGTGGCATTGAACTCCATCAACTGTCCGGTGCGAGATTCATCGGTGTAGAAAAAAGCGGTAAAGTCTGAAATGCGCGCAGCCTGCTGCATGTTATGAGTCACGATCACGATCGTGTATTTCTCCTTTAATACACGGATCAATTCCTCGATATGCGAGGTGGCAATCGGGTCCAACGCAGAAGCTGGTTCATCCATTAAGATCACTTCGGGTTCAACCGCCAGGCAGCGCGCGATGCACAGGCGCTGCTGCTGCCCGCCCGAAAGCGCCAGGCCAGACCGTTTAAGATCATCTTTGACT
>DSBE01000046.1 GCA_011053085.1 Chloroflexota bacterium | reverse complement strand
TCAGAAGGCGGGTTAGAGGGTTCGTTGGAGTTATCTGTGAGACCGTATTTAGCCATTGATTCGCGGATGATGGCGGGTGTTGCAATGCAGAAGGAAGCCGGTGAATAGATCTAATAAGGTATCCATGAGTATGTCCAGGGTTATGAAAGTGGTTGAATAATGAAATTTGGGTTGGAATAATTAAGCGAGGTGCGCAACGGATGAAGGGATTCCGTGGTATCCGTGCGCATGGCTGGGAGCGGGGGGTGGTGGAGATACGCACGGATGGGGGAAATAGGAAACCGTGTGCATGGCAAGGGGTGAAATGGGAACGCTGGGACTCGAACCCAGGACCTCACGGATGTGAACCGTGCGCTCTAACCAACTGAGCCACGCTCCCGATTATAAGACGCATTATAAATCAAGTGAGCGGTTCTATCAAGGGAGGAAAATCATTGTGTCAGACCCCGCTGAAGGCGCTGAAACCGCCGTCAATGGGCACAACAATGCCGGTGACGAAACGTGAGGCCGGCGAAAGCAGCCACATCACTGCCCCGACCAGTTCCTCAGGATTGCCGAAGCGCGCCATGGGGGTGTGGTCGATGATGGAACAGCCGCGGGGTGTCAATGCACCGCTTTCTTCTTCGGTCAATAGAAAGCGGTTCTGTTCGGTGAGGAAGAAGCCGGGGGCGATGGCGTTCACGCGGATGTGTGGTGAATACTCCTGTGCCATGTGCACGGCCAGCCATTGGGTGAAGTTGTTGATGCCGGCTTTGGCGGCGGAGTAAGCGGGGATGCGGGTGAGGGGAGTGAAGGCAGCCATGGAAGAAATATTGATGATCACACCGCTTTTTTGCTGCGCCATGCATCTGCCGAAAATTTGCGCTGGCAGAATGGAGCCGATGATGTTCAGGTCAAAGACATCTTCTAAAGCTGATTGCGGCAGGTCAAAGAATGACAGATCCGCGTTGGTGGTGGCGTCTTTGCGGTTGCCGCCCGCGCCGTTGATGAGGGCGTCCACGCGCTGCCAGCGTTCAAGGATGGCGTTTGCGGCGGTTTCGACAGAGTCTTTGTCAAGCACATCGCAGGCAAGCGCCATGGCTTCTCCGCCGTCAGCCATGATCTGGTCTGCTACCTGCTGGGAGCGTGCAAGGTTGCGCGCCATGATAACTACTTTGGCGCCGGCGTTTGCCAGGGCGCTGGCGATAACACTGCCCAGCACGCCGGATCCGCCGGTGATGGCGATTACCTGGTTTTTGATATCAAATTGCGTGTATACATTTTCCATGATGGTTCTCCTTAGCGAGCGAATGGTTGCAGGTGTTTGACGAAATGTGTCCGCAAGACTTCGTGGTATTCTGCTTCACGTTGATCGAGGTGGTTCAACAATTCCCCGCCGAATTGCGCCAGAACTGACCCAAAGCTGACGTGCAGCACCTGACGCAAGTCGAACTGGTCTAACAACGCTGGTAGTTGTTCATCTGATAGTGTTTTAAGAGCTGGAACATTGGTCAATTCTGCACTGACATGATAACTGGCGCGTTCTACCAAATAACGATCAATGGAAAACTGGCTGATATCGCGGAAGAAATCCGGCGCATGGATTGCCATCACGCGCAGGGCTTCCAGATAGCTGGTACCGGCGGTTTTGAGATGAACCTTGCCTTCGGTGTGACGGGCAAACAGCGGGTAGAGGGAGAATTTATCGGAGCCGGAGTGTATGGAGAGTTTATAGGTGCCGAAGTGTTTCTGTACGGCGGCGTGTTTTTGCAGTTCCTGTTCGAACACCGCAAGATCACCGATGTAATCAACGCCTTTTTCGAAGCGACCCACGAAGCGGGGTGCCAGACTGACGAATTCCACGCCCAGCCGGTTCAATTCACTTACGATGAAGTAATGTTCGAGGGGTGAGGTGGGGGTTGCGGTTTCATCCACCGAGATTTCCATTTCCCAGGGCTGTTCTTTGATGCAGGCGCATGCCTGGTCGTACATTCTTCTGGCATGTGCGATGGCAGCGCCGTATTTGCACAGCGCGCGCAGCAAATCAAGCCGATTGAAATAGATTTCGAGGTCCCCCAGTAGGATAGTTTTGTTGAGATAGCGTTTGGTGACATCATCGAGAGAGGTTTCGAGGCTGTCCCAGGGTAAAGATTGGGTTTTCATTTCGAGCATAACGATGGAAGCGGTGTGGGCTTCATTGTCGACATAGTCGAATGGATCGACGGTGAAGAAGGTATAACCGGACTTGCCGCACTTGATGACATCCTCCAATGTTTTCAGGTGGTCAGCATCTGCCGCCCAGGGTTTGTTCCAACCCGCCTGAAAGATGCCCCACAAGGCATCATCCATCACTTTGCGTGGCGGGCGCAGTGTGCGGGCATTTTCACGCATGGATTGCTGGGCGAAGATGGGGGCGAGGCCACCACCCACCTGGTTGAAGGCGGCAATGTGGCCGGGGGTGGCACAGCCGAGACGGTCGCCGGTACCGGCGGAGGTTTGCAATCCAAGCGTGGTTGGGCGCAGCCAGGGGAATTTTTTACGCAAGTGGTTGGCGTTCACATCGCTGAGCGGCCCGACCAATAGATCTCCGTGCCAGTCGCCCTGCCAGCGTGTGCTTTCTTTGCCTTCCACCACAAATACTTTCTGCCCGGTTTGATTGCGGGCAAGGTAATAGCGGATACCATTTTTTTCATGTACAGAATTTTCGTAGATAGTCAGGTTCATCGATTACCTCATTCAAAATGATAGGCGCATTTGGCAAGTCCGCAGGCAAAGTCGGTGGCGATCTCTGGAGCGTCCTCTTCATCAATACGGCCTTGCAGGACCATGCCCGCCAGCCAGTCACAGCTAACCCGGCGCCAGACATCGTGGCGCGCAGGGATCGAGAGAAATGCACGCGTATCGTCGTTGAACCCGGCGGTGTTATAGATGCCAGCGGTTTCGAGGATCTGGTCAAAGTAACGGCGCATACCGTTGGGGCTGTCGTGGAACCACCAGGGCGGTCCGACTTTGAGGGAGGGATATACCCCTGCCAGGGTGGCAAGTTCGCGGGAATACACGTCTTCATCGACGGTGAAGAGAATGATATTAAGGCGCGGGTCAGTGCCATACTGATCCAGCAGCGGTTTCAGATTTTGTGTGAATTCGCTGGCAATGGGAATGTCGGCGCCTTTGTCACGACCGAAGGTGTGAAAAATAAGAGGATTGTGATTGCGGAAAGCACCTACATGGATTTGCATCACCAGGCCGTCTTCGATTGACATACGTGCCATTTCCATCAACATGTGACCGTTGAAGGCGGCTTCTTCCTGCGGGGTGGCTTTGCCTGCCAGAGCATGGCGGAAGATGGTGCCTGCGTCGGCTTCAGAGAGTGGGTTGGTGTAGGCGGTCAGTACGCCGTGATCGGTGGCGTGGGCGCCCATTTGTTTGAAAAATTCTCTGCGCTGCAGCAAGGCCTGGATAAAAGCCCTAAAATTGGTTACGTTAATGCCTGAGACCTGTGAGAGCAGTTCTACCTGCGGCAGCCAATCCGGCGCGCAGATATTGACGAGGGCATCTGGCCGGAAGGTAGGATAGATGTTGTTTCCAAAACCCTGGCTGCGCATGCTTTGCAAGTCAATGAGGGTGTCAGCGGCCGCGTCTGTGGTGCAAAGGACTTCGATATTCAACCCGGACAACAATTTTTGGGGTTGAAACTCAGCACTGCTCAAACGATCCTGGATGTGGTCGTAGATGGACTGTGCATTCTCGCCAGTTAAGCGTTCCTGAACGCCAAGATTTGCATGCAACGCATGGTCGATCCAGCCACCAGAGGGGGTACCGCGGAAAAGGTGGTAGTTGTCGGCAAAGATCTGCCAGATTTTACGGTGGTCTTGCTCAACAGATCCGCCATCGATTCGTGGGATGCCGAGTGATTCCAGCGGGATTCCCTGGGAATACAACATGCGGAAGACATAATGGTCAGGAATGATGAAGAG
>DSBE01000187.1 GCA_011053085.1 Chloroflexota bacterium | reverse complement strand
TGGCTGAGCACACCACCATTAACGAGCTGCTGACCGAGTATTTGGCTGAAATCGGCTTGAACTTCACCTATGAATTGGTTTCCACTGACTTGTTGGGCACGCGAACCAACGCCAATGAATTGATGATGGCGATCGGTTGGGCGCACGTTCCGTTATGGTCGACCAATGGTTGGAACGACTGGGAACCCGACACAATAGAATGGTCACGTTGGGCTAACCCGGCTGACGAATTCGACGGCATTGAACCACCTGCTGAAGCCCGTGAACTGTGGGAGATCTTCTGGCAGCGCGCTCAGCTGCCTACCGGTTCACCGGAAGACCAGGCTCTCTATGAGCAGATGATGGAAAACTACAACCAGAATCTGTGGCGTATCTCTCTCTTCACCGGTCTCAATCCGTTGATCATCACCAACAGGCTGTGCAACATTCCTGATAGTGGTATCGGTATCGCGACCAACTACTCGATGGAACAGTTCTTCTTCTGTGACTAAGTTCTGAGTAGTACTTTAGCGGCAGTGGGGATGGGAGTCCTCATCCCCACTGCCATTTTACCTGCCATAATAATTTGTTTTTATAGCGTTATCTTTCACATCTGGGGATTTTTTGGGGAATGAAGGAGAGACGTAAGCATAACGCAGAAGATGGCTTTTGTTTGTGTAACACCTGAAGTAGATTCATGGAGGCGTAAAGCATGCTTAAATATGTCATCCGTCGCTTATTAACGATGATCCCGATGATCATTATGGTTTCGATGATCTCGTTCTTTTTGATCGAATTGCCCCCCGGCGATTTTATGACCACGCAGATCGCCAACTGGGAATTACAGGGCTTGCAGGTCAGCCAGCAAGAGATTGACGCTATGGTGCGTCGTTTTGGCCTTGACCAACCCCTGCACATGCGGTATATCACCTGGATGCGGCGCCTGGTAATTGATCAGGAATTAGGGTTTTCATATCAATATCAACGCCCTGTGAAGCAATTATTGGCAGAGCGTCTACCCGCCACGATGGCATTAACAATTGTGGCGCTGGTCACCTCGTGGGTCTTAGCCATTCCCATCGGCATCTATTCTGCAACCCACCAGTACTCGCTCTTTGATTATGTGTTCACGACCATCGGTTTCATTGGAATGGGTTCGCCAGGCTTTCTGATCGCCTTGATCGCCGCCTGGATCAGTATCCGTTATTTTAATTTTTCACCCATCGGCTTGATGTCCGTGCAGTACATGGGAGAGCCCTGGACCATCGCTAAATGGCTGGATGTGCTGCGGCATGTCTGGTTCCCGATCATGATCATGGCGCTGGGCGGCACCGGCGGTTTGATGCGTGTGATGCGTAACAATCTGTTGGATGAATTGGGCAAACAATACGTGGTCACTGCCCGCGCAAAAGGGGTGAAATTCAGCAAATTGCTGTTGAAATACCCTGTGCGCCTGGCGTTGAATCCTGTGATCGTCGGCACGGCTGGTATCCTGCCGGCTCTGTTTGCCGGCGAAGGTTTGATCGCAATCGTGCTGGGGCTTGACACCATCGGCCCTTTGCTGCTGATGGCGGTCATGCAGCAGGACATGTACCTGGCAGGCAGTATTTTGACCATCTTAGGCGCGTTGATCATGCTGGGCAATTTCTTCTCAGATATCTTGCTGGCGGCGGTTGATCCGCGCGTACGTTTGGGTGCAGGAGTGGTGAGATGAGCGATAAAAAGTCAAGCAATATACCTGTTGTAAAAGAAATGGAAGAAACCGCCCTTGGCATGGTGGATCAGATCACCAAGAAAGATGAACAGATCTATTATGCCTCGCAAGGCAAGCTGATCTTGTGGCGTTTTCAACGGCACAAACTGGCGGTGATTTCCTTGTTCATTCTGGTGGTTATGTACATTATGGCCGCGGTTCCGGGCTTTTTCTCTCTGTACACAGCTGAGTACCGCTTCAAAGGCTTTAGCTATGCCGCTCCCAGCCGCATCCGCTGGTTTGCGGAAGGCGAAGGTTTTGTGGGCCCCTATGTCTATGGCACCAAAACAGTCATCGACCTGGAGACTTTCAGAAAAGATATTGTCGAAGACGTAGAGGGTGACCGCTATCATCTGGGCCTTTTCGTTGAAGGTGTTCCGTATAAAGTAGTTGGCAACATCTCCTGGAATGTGCACTTGTTTGGACTAAAGGAATACAATCCTGAGGTGCCGGTGTTTCTCTTTGGTTCTGACCAGATCGGTCGCGATTTATTCTCTCGCACCATTTGGGGCAGCCAGATCTCTTTGACAATTGGTTTGGTCGGCGTATTTATCGCCTTTATGATAGGTATCTCCCTGGGCGGTGTGGCAGGTTACGTCGGCGGATTATTCGATGCCATCGTCCTGCTGCTTATCGACCTTCTGCAGACGATTCCACAACTTCCGTTGTGGATGGTGCTTTCAGCGGCTGTTCCCCGCGAGATCCCGGTTACCCAGCGCTATTTTATGATGACTCTGGTGTTATCATTCTTGAGCTGGACCGGCCTGGCGCGTGTGGTGCGCGGCCGTTTGCTGGCAATGCGTGAGGAAGATTATGCGCTGGCAGCCAAAGGGGCTGGCGCCAGCAACTGGCGAATTGTAATGCGCCATTTGATCCCTGGTTTCACCAGCCACTTGATTGTGACGATCACGATCAACATTCCCGGCATGATCCTGGGCGAGGTGGCGCTGGGTTTCCTGGGTTTGGGCATGATCAAACCGGCCGTTAGCTGGGGCATCTTGCTGCAAGATGCGCAGAACATCACTTCTATCGCACATCAACCCTGGTTGATGATCCCGGCGGTGGTGGTTATCGTCACTGTATTGTTATTCAACTTTGTTGGTGACGGCTTGCGTGACGCGGCTGACCCATTTGTAATGTAGAAAGGAGCGAGGAAGATGGTTGATAAAAATCACCAGATCGTGGTGCAGGTTGAAAACCTGAAGACCTATTTCTTCTTGCATGAAGGCACCGCCAAGGCGGTTGATGGGGTCAGCTTTGATCTCTACCGTGGCAGAACACTGGGTGTGATCGGCGAAAGTGGTTGCGGCAAGTCAGTCACTTCTCAATCGATCATGCGCCTGGTGCAAACTCCTCCCGGCAAGATTGTAGAAGGAAACATCTGGCTGTATCAATATGATGAACAGAACCAGTTTAAAGGCAAGGTGGATGTTGTTCCCTTAAAGACTGACAGCAAAGAATTACGCAAGATCCGCTGGAAAGAGATTGCCATGATCTTCCAGGAACCCATGACCTCGCTAAGCCCGGTACATACGGTGTATGACCAGATTAATGAGGCTATGATGCTCCATATTCCGGGTATTACCAAAGAAGAAACACGCACACGAACGGTGGAACTGCTGCGACGTGTGGGTATTCCGCAGCCCAATAAAATGGTGGACGCCTACTCGTATCAATTGAGCGGTGGCATGCGCCAGCGCGCGATGATCGCTATGGCGCTCTCCTGTAATCCGAATCTGTTGATCGCCGATGAACCGACAACAGCCTTAGATGTGACGGTAGAATCGCAGATATTGGAATTGATCCGTGAACTGCAGGCTGAATATAATATGAGTATTATGTATATCAGTCATGACCTGGCGGTGGTGGCTGAGATGTCCGATGATATCATGGTGATGTACCTGGGGCAGGCAGTGGAAAAAGCCAGCACTGGCGAAATCTTTGATAATCCGCTGCATCCCTATACACAGGCGCTCTGGGAATCGATTCCGACAATTGATGGAAAGCTCGACAAACTTGAGGCCATCAAGGGCACCATCCCCAGTCCTTACTTCAAGCATGTTGGCTGCCGCTTTTTTGAGCGTTGCCAAAAACGAATTGAAGGCAGGTGTGATGTAGCCCCTCCGGAATTATTGGAAGTTTCGCCGGGTCATTTCGTCCGCTGCGTATTGTATGAATGAGAGGTGGAAGAGATGAGCATTAAAACAGGAGAAGCATTGGTGAACACAAC
>DSBE01000404.1 GCA_011053085.1 Chloroflexota bacterium | reverse complement strand
TTCAGGCACCAGGTAGATGAAAGCCAACACCCCCAGGATGCCAAGCCCAAAGAAGGCAAAGCCGCTCATGGTGAGCGATAACAGGTCGCTGATGGCGCCAACGATCAATGGACAGGCAGCGCTGCCTACACCGAGGATCAGGTGCCAGACTGCGAGGAATTCGATGCGGTGATCAGCAGGTGCCAGATCGGCCCCCATGGTCATCATGATGCCAGAGCCAAAACCGTTGCCCAGCCCCGCCAGTGCTCCAACCGCCAGCAACCCCCAGAAACCAGTGGTGAAGGGGATCAGTGCCATGCTGACCGCCATTACACCCACACAGGGGATGGCAGCAAAGCGGCGGCCAAAGCGGTCCATGATGATGCCTGCGGTGTAGATATTAAGCGCATCGGCAACGGAGGCGGCCGAAAGAATTAAACCAACCTGATCAGCTTGCAAGCCAAGAACCTCGGCGGCATACAGCGGAATGAGGGTAAAGCGGGCAATGCGTACCGTGGTCAATAGCATGGCGCCAATACCGGTACGCCACAGCACGCTGGCTTTTTCTTTTACCAACTGCCACATGATGCCAAAATCGCTATGGGTCGGGTTGGCTTGCGCAAAATTTTTGGGCACCCTGGCGATAATGACGACGGTTTCTACCAGGAAAATGATGCCGCTGATGAGAAAGACAAAACGCAACCCCATGGCTGCGGCAAGGATACCGCCCAGGGTTGGGCTGAAGATACGTGAAATTCGATTCATGCCGCCCAGCAGCGACAAAGAACGCCCGCGGTGCTCATTTTCGGTCATGGCAGCCGCGAAACCTATGCGGGATGTGTTGTAGAACGCGTCACCGATGCCCAAAAAGAACTGATAGATGATGATCTCATAGGGGAAACGCGACCGGTACATGGCTAAGTTGGCTGCCCCGATGATCAGCGCACCAATAGCCAATGCTTTTTTTATGCCCAATTTGGGGATGATGACCCCACCGGGCAGGTCCATTACCAGTTTCCCCACAGATGCCATCGAAAGCATCAACCCGATGGTGGCATAATTCACCTGAAAACTGGCCATGTACAATGGTGTCACCGGTGAGAGTAAACCACCGGCGAAAAAACCGAGGAATGAGGGGAAGTAGAGTGACAAAAAAAGCGGATGATGGAGTGCGCGGCGGAGATTGGTCTTCATTGCTTCATTGATTTCTTCGCAGTAATCCACCGGTAAGAGGTTTGTTAAGCAATATTAAAGCGATAGTCAAGCCCAACAAGGCTGAGGTAAGCACGGTGATGCCAACCGGCAGGAGAGGCGAGGGCGTTGGTTCTTGTTGAACCAGGCGCCACTGGTAAGAAAAATCGGGCGAATACTGCTGTAGGAATTGAATTTCTTGTCGATGCTGTGCGTAAGCAGCGTAGGCTTTTTGGTAAGAGGCAGAGATGGTATCTGCATTTTTCTGTGAGCACGCCGGGTCGGCCGGTTCAACCGGAAGGTGCTGCAGGCAGGCAAACCATTGGTTGGTCTGCTGCTCTTCTGTGCGTGCTGCCAGCAAGCGTGATTGTTCTGTATCTACCATTGTTGTGATTGCCGACTGCCAGCTTTCGAGCAAGATCTGGGTGGTGTCTGCTTTGGGCGAGGTGACAGTCAGTGTCCAGCCATAAAAACGCTGCTCTTTTTTGATGGAGGCGCGCAGTTGTGCGTTGGTAAGTGTTAAACCCAGCTCTCGAGCATTGGTAATGGTATTGTCGATCACCTGGGGAGATTCGATCAGACCACCCAGCGTACGGGTAAAAGTCTCCCGTCCGGTGTCATTCCAGTTAATATCATCAGAATACAGGAAAGTAAGCTGTATGTCAGCAGATTGGGTGTATCGGACTGGCAGGAGGGCGTTGATGCTCCAACCAAGAAGGCCGAAAGCGGTCATGGCGATGATCAGCCTCCACCAGCGTAAATGGATATAACCATTGTTACTCATACGAAGGATTATAAGCCAGAATCGAGGCCGAAATGTTCAGCGACTTCTTTCGCTTTTGATTCTATGCTCAGGCTTTCATCGCTGACCAAGTAGCGCAGATGATACTGACGGCATTGTGCTTCGACATGGCGGGCAAAGGCAATATCACGTTCCATCCAGTTGTTAAATGCTTGTTCAGGATCACTGGATTGTTTAAGCACGGTAACTGCCCAATCGCGCTGGCTGTAATACTGCCGCAAGAGATCAGGAGGGGCTGCGAGGTAGATGGCGCGGGAAGGATGTGACAAATAGGGCTGAATAAGGGCGGGCAGGAGGGGATTGCCTTCAACGATCAGCGGTTTTGTGTCAGCAAGCTCAAGAAGTTCAGGCAAGAACAGGTAAAAATGTTCTGTGTAACAGTCAATGGCATCCTGCAACAACTGGTCAAGCGGCTGGAGCCAACGTTCATCCCAGGTGCGGGCTTGCCAGCGGTGCAACGCCGGTTGTGCTTGCGGTGTAATTATCGCCAGATGACGATCGATGTGAGCGTCGATATGGTATACGGGGATATGAAAATGGTGAGAAAGCCAATCAGCGACGCTGCTCTTGCCGCCGCAGGGAGACCCGCCCAACCAGAAAAGGTGATCAACTGACACGGTCGCGCACTTTTTCCATGAGGAGCTTCGTGTAGACATCAGCCCGCTTGACCATCTCACGCTGGCTGATAAAGCCATGGGTGAGGCCATTGGCGCGAATCAGTAAGGTGTCAACGCCAGCAGCCTTCAACGTTTCAGCATAGTTCTCACCGTCATCACGCAGTACATCGAACTCAGCGGTCATGATAACTGCAGGCGGTAGATCGGCGTGGCTCTCGGCCAAAGCGGGTGATGCCAAAGGATTGGTTTGATTGGCTTGATCTCCCAAATATTGGTGGATATACCAGCGCATGGCGTTGCGGGAAAGGATAGAAAAGTGGTTATAGTGCTCATACGAAGGGGAATCCAGGTCAGCCAGGTTGGTGGCTGGATAGATCAATACTTGCTGGGCGATGCGGGGGCCATTTTCCTCACGGGCTTTGAGACAAACAGCTGCCGCCAAATTGCCGCCAGCGCTATCTCCACCCACGATCAACCGATTGACATCCCCCCGGACACTGACCGCGTTTTGAGGGTCTGCCGCCCACAGGTAGGCAGCATAACAATCCTCAAACCCCATGGGGAAAGAATGTTCAGGCGCCAGACGGTAAGAAACCGAAATGACAGCCATATTGCCGTAATGACAAAGGGAGCGCGCAAAATTGTCTGCCAAATCAAGGTTGCCCAGCACCCAACCGCCGCCGTGATAATAAACGAAAATGGGGAAGGGGCCATCACCAGCCGGCATATAGCAACGAATGGGGATAGCACCGTGCTCAGTTTTGATGGTTTGGTTCCACACATTGGGAACGGCAACGACAGGCCCGCTGAATTTGCGATACAGAACCATATTCAGGCTAAAATCGGCGCGCACCTGCTCGATGGACGCACGTCCGAACATGGGCGGCTGCCGGTCGAGAACCTGCGTCAGCAGCTTCATTTGCGGGTCAAGCACACCGCCGGGTAGTTCTTTGCGGTGTTGTTTGCTGTAGTTCAAGGCGCGCAGCCTGGTTAGCAGCCAGGTCATTTGGAGGGCTTCTGTGATATTCATGGAGTAAGGTCCTTTGCCGTTATGTTATTGAAAAATGATCTTTTCCATTTCGGTTACCGGCTGGTAGCCGATTTGTTGGTATAGATGGTTGGAGGTCGGGTTGGTGACATCGGTGAACAGGTTTACACTGTGATACCCCGCGGTGAGCAAATTGCGCGTCAGTGTGTGTACGGCGGCGGTGGCATAGCCCCGCCCGCGAAGTTCAACCGGGGTAAACACGTGTGAGATAGCGATGGTATGGGTGATAGGGCGGTTTTTCATCAGCATGCTGACTGCCTGGATGCCATCAGACCAGACAAACAGATCGCCATCCTTGAATCTTTGTTGCAGCATGGTTTCAGCTGTTTTCTCAT
>DSBE01000317.1 GCA_011053085.1 Chloroflexota bacterium | reverse complement strand
CGAGTGGAGGGATCGAAACTGCCTGCCACTCTCAATCCGCGAGGGACATGAGCATGATCAATCATTTCGATTTCTCCGCTCCCTGCGGTCGGTCGAAATGACAGAACCGCTGACGCGGACGCTGTCTGCCGAGTTTGGAATGACAAGAACATGTTTGTCTTCCCGACCGAGTGAAACGAGTGGAGGGATCGAAATTGCCTGACACGCTCAATCCGTGAGGGATATGAGCATGACCAAGCTTTTCGATTTCTCTGCTCCCTGCGGTCGGTCGAAAGGACAGAACCACTGAGCACGAATAGATGACTGAATCTTGAGTTCCTTGCTTAGTTGATCCATTTGCCGCCCTTGTTTTTCTCCAGATGATGGGACATCATCTGGTTTCCCCTGCCCATGTCCCCTTTTTCCCTTGACGAACACTTTCTTAGATGTTTCTCGATGAACTTGGGGCGTGCGCTGATGACAAACTGGTAGCACAGCCACACATAGGCAAAGGTGCCGTAGAAAGTGGAACCCACGTACACGGGGTTCTGCTGCCGGGCAGGCAACTGGTTAGAAAGCACCAGCGTGAATAAGATCAAAGGGCTGAAGAAGTAAAAGATACGCCAAAAGGTTTTGCCTGCGCTCATCATCACCACTCCTTTGTGCAATCGAGCAGTTACCTGATTGCTCTGATTGTAGCAAGAACAGGTGGCCTTTATTCGTCAAGATTGCGTGAATGAAGGGCTGGTCTGAGAGGTGTTTTTCATGCGGCGCTGCAGCAACAGGAAGATGAATAACGAGGCAACACCCAAAACCAGTTGGGCCTGGAACACGCTCTGGATGGAAACATTGTCGAACAGGTAACCCAGGAGGGGCAGAGCGATCAATACCGGCAGGTTGAAATTCATTAGCGAGAACAACCCCTGGTATGTACCGTGATAATTATCGGGCGCGATGTGGTCAACAAAACGCACACCCGCCACGATCCACAGGCCGAAACCGATGCCGCGCAGCCCATTGACGGCGGCCAACAGGCTGGTATTGGTGATGAAGGGGATCACAGCGAGGACGATGAGAAAGAATACGATACCGATAATGGTGGTCTTGAGGCTGCCCAGGCGGTGCACAAGACGGTCAGCGAAAAAGACCGAGGGCACCTCGCCCAATGCGGTCAACGCCATCATCAGGCCCAGCAAGAAAGAGGAACCACCCAACTGGTCCATGTAGATGGAGGCATACACGAAGAAGCCGTTCCAGCAGCTGCTCCACAGAGCTGTGGCAAGCAGGAAGATCAGGAAGGTATGGTCACGCCGCAGCAGGTCAAAAAATTTGACAGGAGGGGCATCGGCTGTCGGCTGGGCAGCTTTGCTGATCGGCTCAAGCAGCAGGACGCTGAAAGAGCGCAGCGCGAAGAGTACACCGCCTGCCAGGAAGAGATACCCGAAGCCGATGCGGTTCCAAATGACGCCTGAGAGCAGACACACGGCGGTGAAACCCAGCGAGCCCCATAGGCGCATATGCCCGAAATCGAGGTCGTGACGGGCAGCCATGCGTACTACCAGCATGTCTGAGAGGGGTGAAGCGGGCGCTGAACAGAAGGAGCCCACCGCGACGATGGCGAGGATGAGCGGGAAGGAGGTAGTAAAGTGCAGGGTGAAGATGGCAGCGCCGAAGAACAGGTGGGCGATGGCCAAAATTGGGCGGTGCCAGCCAGTGCGGTCTGCCAGGGCGGTGAGGAGGGGCGAACTGATCAGGATCATGGCGGCGCTGACAGCGTTGATTAGCCCGATCTCCACACCGCTCAGCCCGCGCTGGATAAAGACGACGTTGACATAGGCGAAATACATGCCGACCACGCCGAAAAAGACGGCGTAATAGGCGCTGCCGCGCAATGCCGGAGATTTACTGAAAGACCGATGTGTCATGGGGTTACCTGTAATGAAAATCTCCTACCGTTTTTTATGGATAGGTTGCGGCTATCCGGCATGATTGTACCCCACAACCGACCGGAATACGAGGACATGTTTTCCTGTTGCCGGGTCTACAGTATAATTGGAATTCAGGAAAGCTTTTACCAATGGATAGAGGATGAGAAGAGGGTAATCTGATGAGTAATGCTGGAAAGGTGCTTACAATTGGGAACGCAACTTTGGTTCCGGCGACGGGCGGCGTCAGTGGCAAGGTGACGGAGATCGAGGGACAGCCATTCTACTGTATAGAAAACGTGGATGCTATGCCGCCATTTTTCATCAGCCTGGTCAGCTCTTCTGATCACTGGATGTTCATCGCCAGCACAGGCGGGGTGACGGCAGGGCGTGTTAATGCCAATTTCGCGCTGTTCCCCTACGCCAGCGATGACAAGGTCACCGAAAATTATGAGATCTGCGGCAGCAAGACCATCTTTCACATCACCAAACATGACAAAACCAGCCTGTGGGAGCCTTTTTCACAGCGGTACGGCGGTTTGTATTTACTCACCCGCAACCTGTATAAGAATATCGCGGGCACCCATTTGATCTTTGAAGAGATCAACCACGATCTGGCGCTGGTTTTCCGCTATGCCTGGCGCACGAGCGAAATCTTTGGGTTTGTGCGCACGGTTGAGATTGAGAATCTTGATGGCGAACCAGTTCAGGTGGAGGTGCTGGATGGCGCACAGTACATTCAACCTTTCGGCATCCTCAGTCAGTCACAGATTCAAACCAGCAACCTGTTGAACGCCTATAAGCGCAACGAGCTTGAAAGCGAGGCCGGCATCGGCATATACACACTGTCCTCGACCCTGTCTGATATGCCCGAACCGAACGAATCGCTGCGGGCTACCATCGCCTGGCAGCACGGATTGACGCCCAAAGCGATCCTGCTCAGTTCAGTGCAGGTGGATGTGTTCCGCCAGGGTGAAGCCGTCAGTACCGAAGAAGATTTGCGCGCGCAGCGCGGGGCGTACTTTGTCAACAGTGAGTTCACCCTGCCGGGCAACCAACGCAAAGAATGGCACCAGGTGATGGACGTGAACCAGGAGATCACGGCGGTGATCGCGCTGCGCGAAGCGCTCAAGGCAGATGCCGGCGCGCTCTGGCAGCGTGTGGCAGATGACATCGCTGCCGGCGAAAAGAAATTGGTAGAACTGGTGGCGAGTTCTGACGGCCTGCAATGCACTGGCGACAGCATGGTCAATAGCCATCATTTTGCCAATACGCTGTTCAACATCATGCGCGGGGGCATCTTTGATGACCAGTACTTCGTAGACAAGGCCTACTTCATTGATTATCTCAAACTGCATAATTTGTCCTTATTCGACCAGCGTGACAGCTTGCTGGCGGGGTTGCCTGAAAAATGCACCATTGGCGAACTGATCGCCTTTGCAGAGCAGAGTCAATCGCCCGCCTTGCTGCGCCTGGCGTATGAATACCTGCCACTGACCTTCAGCCGCAGGCATGGCGACCCCAGCCGGCCGTGGAACCAGTTCTCGATCAACCTGAAAAACCCCGACGGCTCACGCAAACTCGATTACCAGGGCAACTGGCGTGATATCTTCCAGAATTGGGAGCCGCTGGCTGCCTCCTATCCGGAATTTATCGAAAACATGATCTGCAAATTCCTCAACACTACTTCCGGTGACGGCTATAACCCCTATCGCCTGACCTATGACGGGTTCGAGTGGGAAGTGCCCGATCCGCATGATCCCTGGGGCAACATCGGCTATTGGGGCGACCATCAGATCATCTACCTGCAGAAATTGCTGGAGCTTTCTGGACAGTATCATCCCGGCACATTGTCGGAATTCCTCGGCAAACGCATGTTCGTTTACG
The DNA here is from genome assembly GCA_011053085.1 of Chloroflexota bacterium. GTDB lineage: Bacteria > Chloroflexota > Anaerolineae > Anaerolineales > Anaerolineaceae > SpSt-1165. The sequence goes on along the minus strand of DSBE01000317.1, from coordinate 198 downwards.
CCAACATCCCCTATCGCTTGCGCTCGTTCGCGCAAATGCTGGAGGATTGGTATGACACCATTGACTTCGACCGCGCCCTGAACAACGCGATCGCAGACAAAGTCAAACAGGCAGGCACGGATGGCAAGCTGTTGACCGGTGTGGACGGCGAAATCCTCACGGTCACCATGGCGGAGAAGCTTTTCTCCCTGCTGCTTG
>DSBE01000252.1 GCA_011053085.1 Chloroflexota bacterium | reverse complement strand
GCGCGAGGCGGTCAGGGGTGTTATCGCAGAGGGAACCCGCCTGTTGATAGTGTATTCCGCCAATGTGGGTGATTATAACTTCCCCGGCCAGCGTACAAAATTTTGCGCCGGCACCGCCAGCCAAGATTGCAGTTCGCCGATGCCTTCGCTCATGCGCCCGGCAGCCAAGATCGGCAGCCAGCAAGGAGAACATACGTTTTGCTTATCCGCAACAGACCTTTTCTCAATCGGAAAAGTTGGGCAACCGGGAACGAGCAGGCAAACTTTCTTAAATATTTGACAGAAACGTCTCCTCATAGTACGATAACGTTATAATTTCAAGATTTAAGATGTTGTAAGTTCTGACTAGGCCATTTGAAGACGCTGTCTGGATGCAAAGTCTGGACGGCGTTATTTGTTGCAGCAGTTGTTGGAAACCTAAACGTTCTGAAATCTGAGAAGCAAAACATATTTTTTTTTAGAAAACAAAAGGAGTTTTCAACAATGAGTGAGCGTATTACTGGAACTGTGAAGTGGTTCAACGATCAAAAAGGTTTTGGCTTTCTGTCGCAAGAGAATGGGCCTGATGTCTTCGTACATTATTCTGCCATTATTGAATCCCAGGGATTCCGTTCCCTGGCTGAAGGCGATAGGGTAGAGTTTACGATTGAGCAAGGCGCGAAAGGCCCTGCCGCCGCGAACGTACGCAAAATCTAAGCCTGACCAGGCAATGACTGCAATGCCCGCGGCTTAACGAAAGAGCTGCGGGCATTGTTGATTTTCCATGTAGTTGGATAGGTGCCGCATACAAACTGGCGTATAGTTCTGCCAGTTTACATGCGCAGGTGAACAACCGCCCAGCCCACATCCGCCACAATTCACCCGATCATTCCAGCCCCTATTTTCCGCTTGCCTTATACTGATAGCACGGCAGCAAGAAGCAGGGTGCTGTCATTCATGTTCACTCTTCGATCTGTATGGCAGGAAAGCGATCAGGAAAGGCGGATTCACCAGCAAAATTCTCGATGGCAAGGTCTTCCACCGCGTAAGTTTGCAGGGCATGCCGGAAGTATTCGGGGGGATTTTCACCCCACACCACCTCGCAGTTGCGCAGTGTCACGCCGCGCGCCTTGTTGAGCAGGAATCCGGCGATGGGATGGTACAGAAAGCCTTCCTCAGGCTTATTGGCCCAGTCAGTCGGGCAGGGGCGGCGGTCGTACTTGCCGCCTTCCCAGCGTGAGGTCTTTTCGATCTCCACACGTACATTCTCGAACAGGATGTCCTGCATATGGTTGGGCGTCCAGCCTTCGACATACACGCCATTCTCGCCACGGCACAGGATGTGGTTGAAACGCACATTGCGCACATGGCCGATGCCGCGCTCAGCGTCCCACGGCACGGCAATGACATTGATCGGTTCGCCCGACCCCCACCAGCCGTGGTGGAACAGGCGCGTTTCCACGATCATGTTAGAGAAGATGACATTCTCCACATCGCTGCCTTCGCTCAAGCGCACCGCCAATCCGCGGTGGCTGGCACGGATGACGCAGTTGTCGAAGACGATGTTGCGCATGGGGCTGCGGCATTCACAGCCCACACAGATCGCGATGGAAGTCGAGATCAGCGTGCAGCCGCTGACAATGATATTCTCGCAGCCGTCGCCATAGGCGGCGGTCTCCTCACAGGTCTTCAACACAATACAATCGTCGCCGCTGACGATGTGGCAGTCGCTGATGCGCACATCTTTGCAGCGGTCGAGGTCAATGCCATCGCTGTTGGGCAGCTTGAGATCGTTTTCAATGCGGATGCCGTGAATGAGCACATCGCTGCAGCCTGACAGGCGCAGCGTCCACACCGCGCCGTCGCGGATGGTGACATCATGGAAGTTCACTTTGCGGCAGCCCAGCAGGAAGAAAGTAAAAGGGCGCTTGCGCTGCATGCGATAGATGAAGGGGGTGCGTTCGGCGATGAAGAAGCGCCCGCCGCCGTCGATGACGCCATTCCCGCTGAAAGAGATGTTTTCGGCATGTTCAGCGGTGATGAGCATGATCGCGCCCGGCTGGCTGGCATCCACCGCACCGCCGGTGAGGGCACCCACCGCAAAGCGGGCAGTGTAATCCTCCACGCGCGGGCTGGCTTGCAGTACAGCGCCGCTTTCCAGGTGCAATTCCACGTTGGATTTCATCACCAGCGTACCGGCACGGAAGACCTTGCCGGCAGGAATGATCACCCGCCCGCCACCCGCCTGGTGGCAGGCATCGATGGCCTGCTGGATGGCGGGGGCATCATTGTGCTCACCATCGCCCAGCGCACCAAAATTTAAGATATTGAAATCAGCCATCAGGTTCTCCCTTGCTATCTCTATGACTGCGGCGCCAGGCACAGGGTCAGGGCGCACACCGACAGCGGCGGCAGTTCCAGCGTGGCTTTGCCGCCATCGAACTTCACCGCGGAGAACGCCTGCGGCTGGATGGCATCCGGCTGCTCATACGTATTGACCAGTTTGGGGTCTGTTCCGCTCAGGACCTCGCCGTCCACCAGCGACACGATCTCACGGTCCGCCAGGTCAACGATCAGCGGCGCGCTTTCGGTCTGGCTGCGGTTGGTGGCAAACACATACAGAAGGTCGCCGTTGAGGATGGCGCTGCTGTCGATGACATTCACTTCGCCGTTGGTCTTGCCCTCATAGGTCGGGCCTTCCACTGCCGCCCGCAGCGCGATGCCGTCGCGGCGTTTGGTGTACATGGCAAAGGGATAGAAGATAGACTGCACCAGCAGTTCATCACCGCGCGTTTGCAGCGGCGCGATCACGTTGACGATCTGGGCGATGTTGGCGATCTTGACCGAGTCAGCATGGCGGATGAAGGCGTTGAAGAAACCCGCCACCACCAGCGCGTCTTCCAGGTTGTAGACCTCTTCGATCAGGTGCGGGGCAACCACGCCTTCGCCGTCGACCTGATGGTTTTTGTACCACACGTTCCATTCATCAAAGCACAGGTAGGCGCGTTTGGAGCTGCGCCGTTTGGCCTGCACAAAGCGGCATACGGCGTCCATCTCTTCGATCTGCTGGTCAATGGAATTGGTCACCGCCAGGTAATCGGCGGTGTCATTCTCGCGGTTGCCCACATAACGGTGCAGGCTGACGTAATCGCTCAGGTCGCCGAGGTAATCAAGCACCACGGCATCCCATTCCATGTAGGTGGACATGCCCACGCCGCACGAACCGCACGTGACCAGTTCCACGGAAGGATCGACATCTTTCATCATCTTGGCGGCTTGCTGCGCGCGCACAGCATATTGATCGGCGGGCACATGCCCCAACTGCCAGGGGCCGTCCATCTCGTTGCCCAGACACCACAGCTTGACCCCATAGGGGTCATCGGCGCTGCGCATATCGGCAAAGCGGGTGCCTTTGGGAATGTTGCAGAACTCGACCCAGTCACGCGCTTCTTCGGGCGTGCCGGTGCCTAAATTGACGGTGATCATCGGCGTCCAACCCATCAGGCGGCACATGTGCAGGTATTCTTCGGTGCCAAACTGGTTGGTTTCCGTGCTCTGCCAGGCTAACTCACGGATGCGCGGGCGCTGTTCTTTGGGGCCGACGCCGTCCTGCCAGTGATAGCCGCTGGCAAAGTTACCGCCCGGGTAACGCATGGCGGTCATTTTGAGTTTATTCAACGCATCGAGCACATCCTGGCGGAAACCGTTCTGGTCGGCATGCGCGCTGGCGGGGTCATACACGCCTTCATACACACAGCGCCCCATGTGCTCCATAAATCCGCCGAATATGCGTTCATCGACGGGCGCGATCTGGTGCTGACTGTGCAGGAAAATGGTGGTGGGTTTCATGTACCGCTCCTCATTATTCTCATGGTTATGGATGGAATTGTAACGCAAACACTACCATTCTACAGTTGGTGTAACATAATTTCTGTAAATTCAAAAATGATAGGTCAGGTATCCTTTTAGTTACGTAGACCGAAAGGAGTGAACCATGACCTATCAACCAAATTGTACATTACCAGAAGAAATATTG
>DSBE01000414.1 GCA_011053085.1 Chloroflexota bacterium | reverse complement strand
TGCTTAAGCTGTACCAGGCCATCAAAGAATAATTTTCCCATGGCTCTGGCATTGCTGAGGATATTTTCTTCTGCAAACACCTCCTGGACTGCCAACGCAGCCGCGCAGGCAACCGGATTGCCGCCAAAGGTGGTGCCATGCGATCCCGCCTGCCATTGGCTCATGATCTCACGGCTCGATACAGTTGCGCCTAATGGATACCCATTGGCGATCGCTTTGGCGACTGCCAGGATATCGGGAGAAACCCCAAATGTTTGAGCGCCAAACATTTCTCCGGTGCGGCCAAACCCGGTCTGGACCTCATCAAAAATGAGGAGTATCCCATGTTCATCGCAAATCTCTCTGAGCTGATGGTGAAATGCGGCGGGAGGGACCACATATCCGCCTTCCCCCTGCACCGGTTCAACCAGTATTGCGGCGACTTCATTGGCTGGGATGAAGTGTTTGAAGAGGCGCTGAATACTCGCCAGGCTCCATTCGACGGCTTTCTCGGGCGTATCTCCGATCGGGCAGCGATAGGGATTGGCATATTCGGCAAAATAGATGCCAGGCACCATCGGGTGATAGTGTTTGCGATATTTCGATTTAACGGAGGTCACCGAGGTAGCACCATAGGTGCGACCATGGAACCCACCGGTGAATGCGATGATCCCCTGGCGTCCAGTGACATAGCGCGCCAGTTTGATGGCACCTTCCACCGCTTCTGAACCGCTGTTGCCGAAGAAGAACATATCCATATTGGCGGGCATGACTGTCGGCAGCACTTCGGTCAGTTTCAAGATCGCCTCGTGCATCACAATGCCAACCGCGCTGTGGGTGACTTTTTTCATCTGTTCGATGGCGGCATGTAAAACCTTGGGGTGGTTGTGCCCAAGGTTCGTCACCCCGATACCAGAGGTGAAGTCCATCACTTTCTTCCCATCTGTTGTGTGCAGATAGGCACCCTGGGCACTTTCGATCATCAACATCGGCCAATCTTCGGCGAGTGATGGCGCCAGGTTTTGATGGATTCTGCTGGTCAATTCTGTGTTGTTTGCTTTCATGGTTCCTTAACCCTTCTTCTGGATGAATTTGTTGTTAGTGATAGGCGCGCCATAACCAAATGCGCCATAATATTGGCAGGTTCTGGCAGCAGATTGTGCGGCGAGCAGCAATGCTGTTGGTAAATGTGTTTTTCTGAGATATTCCACCAGGAATCTGGCGGCAAAAGCATCCCCTGCACCCAACGTGTCGACGATATTCGTAGCTGGTACCACCAGCTGGCTGTAATACTGCTTTCCATCATAGACCAGTGCGCCTTGCTCTCCACCTGTGATGATCACGATCTCAGGACCCTGACTGGCAATCCATGCCAGCAACTCACGGTTTTCATACAGGTTGGCGGTATGTGAGGAGAGCAGCGCGATGTCTACATGTTTGGCATATTGCGCCAGGTAGTCCTGATCCCAATCGCTGGTGAAGTCAAACGATACTTTGGGGGATGTTTTGTGTAATTCAATGATATAAGGTTCGATGAAACTATACAAGCTGGTATGCACCAAATCATGGCTGGCGATGAAGGCAAGGTCGGCTTCGGTGAGTTGAATCTGGCTGCAGACACCCTCGCTAAATTGACCAAACACACGGTCACCATCGACTACATTCACTTCGCAATAGGCATTTTCGCCCGTGATGATTCTGCTGTGGGAGAAATCGATTCCTTCCTTGTTGAGTGAATCGATAAGCAAATTTCCCCGTTGGTCCTTGGCGAGCCATCCCAGGTAGCTGGCATTCACACCATAGCGATGCGCCAGCACGGGTACATTGACCGCGTTGCCGCCGGGGTACATTTTTCCCAGATGCAGATAACAATCAACGGTATTGTCGCCTACGCCAATGATTGACACCATCTCAATACACCACCTTTCCCATATACCGGCGGGTAGTCATCGGGTGGCCGCGCAGTGCGGCAAGTGTTTCCACCAGATTGGTCAAGGCAGCATCAACGACCATGGGGGCAACCAGTGGACGAATCTCTGGCGCGATGCCGCTCATCGGAAATTCTTTCGAATCGTAAACGATTGTATTTTGTGAGTATTGTTTGGTGAATTCGAGCACCCGTTCGGCTATCGGCCGGCTGGGATCCTCGCCGATCAACAATAAGAGCGGTGTGGCTTCATCAACCACCTCAAAGGGACCGTGGAAAAATTCAGCGGCTTGCAGGGCATGGGCGTGCATCCATTGCATTTCCATCAGGAAGCAGCTGGCAAATACATAAGCAGTGGTATACATCGGCCCGGCACCGAGAACATACAAGTGCGGGCTGTTCTTCAACGTTTCTGCCTGTAGTGCGGCAGTAGAGATGGTTTGCGCTTTGGCTTGTGCAAGGGCAGCAGGAAAGTGGGGAAGCGATTCCATCAATGCATTGTGGAAGGGCCAATCTGGCTCTTTTTGCGCCAGAAAACCGCTCAGAAAAGCAAAGGTCAGCATAAAGGCAGAGAAGTAGCCCTGTTCGGTGCTGCCATAGGCGATGGTGTGATCAACTGCTTGCCCCAGTGGCGAATCGGTCGATTGGGTGATTGCTAAGGATTGGGCGGGTGTTTGCCCGGTGAATTGGGCTGCTTCCACCGTTTCTTTGGTGGTGCCTGAATGGGAGCCAAGGATCACCAGGCTGTGTTCATCCAGCGCTTGCGGGGCATGCACGACAAATTCTGCCGGGAAATAGCAGAAAAAAGTTGTATTGGTTGCATATTTCGATGCCCAATATTCCAGGCAATAGAACAGATGGTGGGGAGCGCCGCACCCGACGAAGAAAATTTTACGGATGGGTTGTTCTGCGAGCTGCCGGGCAATTTCGAGGACTGTGTCGAAAAGTGTCAGGGAACCGGAAAATTGTTCGAGGAAATGAGATTGGTTGAATTCAATGATCTTGCCTGACGCTTTCATATAGTCCTACTCTTTTAAGCTATATCTCCATCACATTCGTGATGCAGTGGTCGATATACATCGAAATTGCCAGGTTCAACTGGTTGTTTACTGGGGCTAGTAGACTGGTTATCGATGTTTTGGTTTGCATTTTATGATTTGATCTGACTAAGTTTGTGAGAATTTGATTGAAATGGGTGAAGTGTTCCGAGGATATGCTTAAGATAGCAGAAAATCTCAGGTTATACCAGATAGAGTTCGGTATTAGCGGGAAGGTTCGTTTGTGAAGCTGTGGTTTCTAATGCCTGAATCTGGTATGGAAATTTTCCTACGAGTTTCGGGTAGATGGGGTTCGCTTCCCGGCTGAGTATGTCGAAAGAGTTCGTCGAGGCAATGGGACTGCCCGCTCGACGGCAGTGTTGTAAAAAGGGATTATTTTGGGATTGGATAAGACGGGTTGTTTCGACATTGGGATTAGGATACATAGAACTGGCTGATCTGTCAATAGCAAACAGGGGATTAAGTGGTGAAAAAATGGATTGGATGGCCTGTTTGCTGCAAAAAAGAAGTCAGGCCGGTAGGCGTGAGAATCCATGTGGCGGTGTTGACCAGCGGGTGACATTGAATGGAATCCGCCTGCCACAGATCCTGATCGATCCATAGTTCAATCTTGCGGTCAGGGTCATTGATCAACGCCAGGGGTGAGACGGCACCCGGCTCGATGCCAAGATGGCTGTGCAGCCGTTCTGGCGAAGCCAACGAAAGCCTGGAAGAGCCGGTCTGTTGTGCCAATGCGGCCAGATCAAGGTCTTTGCTGTCATTGAGCATCACCAGAAAATGGCGTTTGCCTTTCTTGTCGCGCAGAAAGAGATTCTTGGCAGGCACGCCCCTGTTGGCTGGCACGGACTGTCCGGCTTGCTCGCTGGTGAAAACGGGGGGATGCTCAATATGCTCGTAGGATATATCAAGTTTCTTCAGTATTTCAAACAAGGTTTGGTATGACACTGTTATTCGCTCTCTAATCTTTCATCTTGCACATGACAGTAAAGTCGTTTTCAATGGTAGTACAAACGGGAGGATTTGAGTAGGCAGAATCAACTACCCCAGTAAGTTCAAAAAAGGCTCTCCAAATTAACCGGAGAG
>DSBE01000237.1 GCA_011053085.1 Chloroflexota bacterium | reverse complement strand
GATAACCAGGACCTCTCGGCCGGGGTCGACACCATGGTGCGTGTCTCTGTTGCGCAACGCCGCAAGATCACCGCTGGCGATAAAATGGCAGGCCGGCACGGTAACAAAGGCGTGGTTTCTCTGGTGGTTCCGGTTGAAGATATGCCTTTCCTCGAAGATGGCACCCCTGTTGACATCATTTTGAACCCACTGGGCGTTCCCGGCCGTATGAACATCGGCCAGCTTCTGGAGACCCATATGGGATGGGCAGCCTTGCAGCTTGGATTCCGGGCAGTGACGCCTGTGTTTGACGGCGCCAGTGAGCACCAGATCGAAGCTGAACTGGGCCGCGCCTGGTTGATGCAGCGCGCCTGGGACGATACGGCCGAACAAGCCTGGCAATGGCTGAAAGGCCTGGAGTATGATCCGGAAATGATCGAGGATGATGCCGAAGTTCGTCTGCTCTATCTGGAGCAATGGATGGAAGGCCGTGACATTGATCTGTACCGGTTGAAAACTGATTTGCACTATGCCCGTTTACACACTTTGACGCGCTGGCTGGAAGATAAGGGGTATGACCCCGCACATATTCTGGACTTTAGTGAGATAGCTACCTTCACAAATGAGCAGGATGAATATACTATCCAGGTTGCCCTGCGCGAGTGGCTGGCTTACAACGAAGTGGATGTCAGCAAGATCAAAGATGAAGATATCGTTGCGCGCGCTTATGAGTTTGTGGATGAGACCGGCCGCCCAATGCCTACACTGGGCAAGATGGCCTTGCGTGACGGCAAAACCGGCGAGGCTTTCGATCATCCTGTAACGGTGGGTGTGATGACGATGTTGAAATTGCACCACCTGGTAGAAGACAAAGTACATGCGCGCTCAACCGGACCTTACTCACTGGTGACGCAGCAGCCCCTGGGCGGTAAAGCCCAATTTGGCGGCCAGCGTTTTGGCGAGATGGAAGTGTGGGCGCTGGAAGCCTACGGTGCAGCCTACACGTTGCAGGAAATTCTTACGGTGAAGTCAGACGACGTGGCAGGGCGTGTATCGGCTTATGAATCGATCGTCAAAAGTAAGCCGATCGAAGAGCCCGGATTGCCGGCTTCGTTCAGGGTTTTGGTGAAAGAATTGCAGAGCCTGGGCCTTTCCGTAGAGGGTGTGTTAGATAACGGCGAGTTGGTGCGCTTCGGCAAAGACGAAGAACGCATGAAACCGCCCAATCTTACCCAAGGCCTGCTAGGTTACACCAAGTAGCCCATAGGAATCTTGACCCGGTATGAAGCTTATGGTATACTCGATTGCCGTTGGATAAATGGCGAACACAAGACAAAGTCAGAGAAGCCGGTAGTTTGCTGGCTTCTCTGGGTGAAAAGTGACAATATCGTAGAGAGTAAAGAAATTAGTACATGAAGATGGAGGCAACCAGTGCCAACGATTAATCAACTCGTAAGAAAAGGACGCAAAACCAAACGATCCAAGAGCACCGCACCTGCGCTGCAATATACCTTGAATTCATTCAAGCAAAAGCGAACCAAGCAGCCCGGCGGCGCTCCTCAGAAACGCGGTGTATGCACCGTTGTGCGTACCGCCACCCCGAAGAAACCCAATTCAGCGCTTCGAAAGATCGCTCGCGTGCGTCTTTCCAACGGGCTTGAGGTTACCAGCTATATCCCTGGTGAAGGCCACTCCTTGCAGGAACACTCCGTAGTGCTGGTGCGCGGCGGCCGCGTGAAAGACCTGCCTGGTGTGCGTTATCACATTGTGCGCGGTACACTGGATAGCACCGGTGTAGATGGCCGCAAACAACAGCGTTCGAAATATGGCGCCAAGCGCCCCAAATAAAGAATTCAGGAGAGAGAACTAGATGCGACGCACGAAACCTGAAAAGCGAGAGGTCGTTCCCGACATTCGCTATAACAATGTGGAAGTATCCATGATCATCAATCGCATTATGTGGAATGGCAAAAAAAGCGTTGCCACCCGACTGGTGTATGATGCCTTTGATATCATCGAACAGAAAACTGGAAAAAACCCTGTGGAAGTTTTTGATCAGGCGTTGACCAATGTGGGTCCTGTGATGGAAGTACGCCCCCGACGTATCGGTGGTTCGACCTATCAGGTGCCGATGGAAGTGCCGGTGGAGCGCCGCCGCACCCTTGCTATGCGCTGGCTCATCACTGCCTCGCGCGCCCGCAATGGTAAGTCCTTCTCAGAAAAACTTGCCGCTGAACTGATGGATGCATCAGATAACCAGGGAGCTTCTGTTCGCAGAAAAGAAGAAGCGCACCGCATGGCAGAAGCCAACCGCGCTTTTTCACACTTTCGTGTTTAATGCCCTGCATTAACACAATAACGGTAATTATTTAAAAGGTAAGCTTAACATGGCACGGGAAGTACCGCTGGAACGATTCCGAAATATAGGCATCATTGCGCATATAGATGCTGGCAAGACCACAACCACAGAAAGAATTCTGTTCTATACGGGCAAAACTTTCCGAATCGGTTCCGTTGATGCCGGCACTACCGTGACTGATTGGATGGCGCAAGAACGTGAACGCGGCATTACCATTGTGTCTGCTGCGGTCACCTGTGAATGGAAAGACTATCACATCAACCTGATCGACACCCCTGGACACATTGACTTCACCGCTGAAGTACAGCGTTCACTGCGGGTGCTGGATGGTGGCGTGGTGGTTTTTGATGCCACCCAGGGGGTGGAGCCGCAGAGTGAAACCGTATGGCGTCAGGCAGACCGTTATCACGTGCCCAGAATTTGTTTTGCCAACAAGATGGACCGCGTAGGCGCTTCTTATCAAGACACGATCGAATCGATCAAAGAACGCCTGGCTGCCAACCCGGTTGCTATGCAGGTGCCGATCGGCGCTGAGGAAAAATTCCAGGGTGTGGTTGACTTGTTAACCGAGCAAGCACTCTACTGGCGTGGTGACCAGGGAGATCAGATCGAATACGGAGACATTCCTGCTGAGTTGGTAGAAGAAGTCTCCATCATGCGTTCGAATCTGGTCGAGCAAATTACCGAGTTGGATGATGAATTGCTGGGTATGTTCATCGAAGGTGAGATTCCTTCTGTCGATCAGCTGAAACGTGCCTTGCGCAGTGGTGTGATCGCCAATAAAATTGTGCCGGTTTTTTGTGGTACGTCGCTCAAAAACAAAGGTGTGCAACCCATTCTGGATGCGGTAGTGGATTATCTGCCTTCTCCGCTGGATATCCCGCCTGTGGAGGCGACTGATCCCAACGGAAACCCGGTGACCCGCGAAGCAGACGATGAAGAGCCGCTGAGTGCGCTTGTATTCAAGATCGTTACCGATCCTTATGTTGGCCGTTTGTCCTATATCCGGGTGTACTCCGGTGTGATGGCAGTCGGTCAGAATGTGCATAATCCTGTGAAAGATAAAAAGGAACGTGTGGGTCGATTGATCCGTATGTATGCTGATCGTCGTGAGGACATTCAAGAAGTACGCGCAGGTGACATCGCTGGTATTCTGGGCTTGAAATTCAGCTTTACCGGTGACACGTTGGTAACCAAAGAGAATCAGGTCTTGCTGGAAACGATTGCTTTTCCTGATCCGGTGATCTCGGTGGCCATTGAACCGAAAACTACCGCTGACCAGGACAAGATGTCAGTGGCACTTACCAAATTGTCGGAAGAAGATCCCACTTTCCGCATTCACACCGATGAGCAGACCGGGCAAACGATTATCGCCGGCATGGGCGAATTGCACCTCGATATTGTGGTGGACCGTTTGCAGCGGGAGTTCAAAGCAGGGGTCAATGTGGGGCGTCCGCGCGTGGCTTATCGTGAGACCATCACACGGCCCGTCAAGGATGTATCTTATCGTCATGTAAAACAAACTGGCGGGCATGGCATGTTCGCTCATGTGGTTCTTGACATGGAACCCGGTGAACAGGGCAGCGGCATCGTGTTTAATGACGCTGTGCGTGGAGGAGAGATTCCCAGAGAATACATCCCTGCGATTCGCACTGGCATCCTCTCAGCCGCTGATAGCGGTGTGGTGGGGGGGTTCCCCGTGGCAGATATAACG
>DSBE01000118.1 GCA_011053085.1 Chloroflexota bacterium | reverse complement strand
GATGAATGGTACTTTCATTATACAACGTGCCAATGATATGAATGAAACGAGGTTTTGTGATCCTATGCAACCATTCTGTGATTTTTGCGTACTATAAAATAGCGCTGTATGGTTGTTGGAAGGATGCAGTTGTGTGTTAAATTTATCTTATAAATGTTGTAAAATTGGGTTGTTGTAGCTAAAAAATGGAGAGAAAACGAATGAAGAATCAAACCTGGCGTTACTTAATAGGCATTTTCCTGATCTTGTTGGGCGGGTTATTCCTGGTGGAGCAGATCACGGAATTTTCGATCCCCCTGTGGCGCGGCATTATGGGCGTTGTCATGATCGGCGGAGGTGTGTTGTTCCTTGGGGCGGTGTTCCGCTCACGAGAGAACTGGTGGGGGCTAATCACCGGCTTGCCTTTGGTCTTGATGGGAGCGGGCTTACTGCTCAGTATCTTCAATGAAAGCTGGGAAGGATTGGTCGGCATCGGTTTCATGCTGGGTCTGGGCCTCGGCTTTGTCATCACATACCTGGTACAGAAGCCCTACTGGTGGGCGTTGATTCCCGGCGTGATCCTGTCGGGTATCGCGGTGTCAAACCTGTTGGAAATGTTCCTGCCGGGGCAATATGCCAACCTGGGCTCGTTCATTGTGTTGGCTTCCATCGGGCTGGCGTTTGTGCTGGTGTTTCTATCAGACCGTAAAAAATGGTGGGCGCTCTTTCCTGCCGGGGCGCTGATCAGCATCTCTGCGCTGATCATCTTTGACCAGGTGGCTTTCCTGTTCATCGGACTGGGCATCACTTTTGCGCTGGTACCGCTGCTGGTTGGTAAAGAACAGAACTGGGGCTGGATCGTGGCTGCCGTAATGTTGATTCTTGGTTTAGGCTTCTTGTTCTTCACAACCGCCACCGAATCTGTCAGCCGCTTCTTCTTCCCGGTGTTGTTGATCGTGCTGGGTGTGGCTGCCATCATACAGGTGATGCTGCCAAGAAAACACTGATCAAACCACAAATCGATATAAAAAATGCACGCTCATCTCTGGATGGGCGTGTCATGCTTTCAAAGAGATGATTTTGAAAAGAGTACAACAAGTCGGGAACTAAATTCCTTATGAATCGTCTTATGAGTGTAAAAAAAACTTGCTTTCTAAAAGGAGAAACAAAAATGAAGAACAAATGGTATTTAGTGGTAATTGGTTTGATGATGGTGGGCTTGCTGATCAGTGCTTGCGGCCAAAAGGCACCCGCGGCAGAGAGTGTTGCCCCCGGCAGCTCGAATCCACATACGGTGTCTGTCAGTGGGATGGGTGAAGTCTATTTGAAGCCGGATGTAGCCTATGTCACGTTGGGCATCCGCACCCAGTCAGATGAAGCTGGTTCGGCCGTGTCTGAGAACAACAGCGTTGCTGATGCGATCATGGCTGCGCTGCAAGGTAAAGGCATCGCTGAAGGCGATATCCGCACCTCCTCATTCAATGTGTATTGGAATGACGAGTGGCAGGGAGAAGGCGTACCCATGAAACGCAGCTACGTTGTCGAGAACATGATGGAAGTGACCGTGAAAGATTTCGATGACCTCGGTTCTGTCCTCGATGCTGCATTGGGTGCTGGCGCGAACAGTGTCTACAATGTGCGCTTTGATGTACTTGACAAGACCGAAGCTGCCAAAGTAGCGCGCGAACTGGCGGTTGCCAATGCCATGGCGCAGGCGCAACAACTGGCTGATGCTGCCGGGATCACCCTTGGTGATATCATGAACCTGTCAACCTACGGCTCTGGTTATGTGGTCGATCCGCAGTGGGGGCGTGGTATGGGCGGTGGTGCTATGATGGAATCCGCAGCAGATGTGCCGGTCTCCGGCGGGCAGCTGATCTTCCAGGTGGAAGTGAGCATCGTCTACGAGATCGCCGAATAATGTAATAAACCGCAACAGTATAGGGGCTGTCCTTGTTTCAAGACAGCCCCTTCTTTTTTGTTAAGAACATGAATAAGTTCTGCAGCGGCGGCCGTTCCGCGTATAAATCAACTGGTATTCCATGCCGAGACAATGAACAGATTCAGTCACAAGAATATTTCTGTGTTTTTCATCATTATTATTTTGAATGCTTCAATCACGAGTACAATCAAGGGTAACATTGAGGTGACCATGAAGAAAAAGTTCCTGAAACGCAGATACCCGTCGCTGAGAAGCGCCTTGGCTGATTTTAAATTCATGCGCGCGCATCGCGCTGACATTCGGGACGCGATGCGCAACAGTGATGTGGATGAAGCCTTTCGTGAACGTTTGATGCTGGCAGTAACCCAGGTGAATGGCTGCCGCTATTGCTCCTATTTTCATGCACGTGAAGCACTGCGGGTTGGTATTTCCTCCGTGGAATTAGCAGCGGTATCATCTTTCGACTTTGCAGATAGTCCTCCAGAACAGCAACCAGCCTTGCTATATGCCCAGCATTGGGCCGAATCAGATACCCATCCCGACAACGAAATCCGTGAACACATGCTGACGTTGTATGGAGAGGAGACCCTGAAAGCGATTGAGATGGTGCTGCGCATGATTCGCATGGGAAACTTGATGGGCAACACCTTTGATTATGTACTCTTCAAGATAAGTTTCGGGTTATTGGGTCAATAATCCTTTTTATTTGATTTTGGCGGTTTTTTATGAGATAATTTCAGTAACTTAAAAAAGGCGATGATGGAAACGAGTAAGAGCTTCCGCTGCTGCAAGCGAACCCGGGGTGGTGAGAGCCGGGACAGTAAGAAGCGCTGAAAATCCTTCCGGAGCTGCAAGCTGAAAGGGAAAACAACAAGTAAGCAAGCCGGCAACACCAGCCGTTAACGAGGTGCGGGTCTGCCATAAAAAACCATGGCGCATCCGGTGAGGTGTCTGCCCGATTGGGCAGGAACCAGGGTGGTACCGCGGGAGATCGCTCTCGTCCCTGATGGGATGCGAGCGTTTTATTTTTTGCTGACGGGTATGTTTTATTGTCAGCCACACAGGAGGAAGTTGTATGTTCAAACCAGTATTACCCAATCTCGATGTCACCAGTATGGAAGATGAAGTGCTTGCTTTCTGGCAGGCCAATGATATCTTCCATAAAAGCGGAGACCAGCGCCAGGGTGGACCAGAATTTGTGTTTTATGAGGGGCCGCCGACCGCCAATGGCCGCCCAGGCGTGCATCACGTGCTGGCGCGCGCGTTCAAGGATATTTTTCCACGTTACAAGACTATGCGCGGTTATCATGTTATTCGCCGCGGCGGGTGGGACGCGCAAGGGCTGCCGGTCGAGATCGAAATTGAGAAAAAGCTGGGTCTGAGCGGCAAACAGCAGATCGAAGCCTATGGCGTGGCGAAATTCAACGAGATGTGCCGCGAATCCGCCTTCGAATATATTCAGGAGTGGGAAAAACTGACCGACCGTATCGGGTTCTGGGTTGACCTGGAAACCGCCTATGTGACCTTTAAAAACGAATACATCGAAACCATCTGGTGGATCCTTAAAAACTTCTGGGACCAGGATCTGCTGTATGAAGGCTACAAGGTGCTGCCCTACTGTCCGCGCTGCGGTACGCCGCTTTCAGACCATGAGGTGGCGCAGGGTTATGCTGACGCAGAAGACCCGTCTATCTATGTGCGCATGCGCCTGGTGGATGAGCCGGACACAGCCTTGCTGGTTTGGACGACCACGCCCTGGACCTTGCCAGGCAATGTGGCGGTATCCGCTCACCCTGATGTTGATTATGTTCTGGTAGAGCATTCGTTTCATCATCATGCAGACGGTGAGCATCATGATTGTTCAGAAAAGTTGATCCTGGCGGAAGCTTTGCTTGACAAAGTATTCGGTGATCAGCCAGTGACCGTGTTGAAGCGCATGAAGGGCAAGGAACTGGCAGGATTGCGTTATGAGCCGCTGTTCCGCTTCATCGAACCGGACAAAGATGCCTGGTTTGTGGTGTTGGGCAACCATGTCACTACAGACGAAGGCACCGGTCTGGTGCACACAGCGCCTGCTTTTGGTGCAGAAGATATGGCCATGGCGGTGGAACACGACTTACCGGTTGTGATG
>DSBE01000058.1 GCA_011053085.1 Chloroflexota bacterium | reverse complement strand
GTATAGGATGCCAGACGGTTGGCCTGTAAAGTTTCCACCGCCAGACGCGATACATTTTCCACCGCGATATGCAGCACGGCGTGTTCCGCCACCGAAGAGTGGCCATAGCCCACCACCCATTTTTCATGGAACTGGGCGCTTTTTTCGTCGGTCAATTCGTCCGCGATCGCCTGAAAACTTTCCGGAGAACGCGAGGTTTTGGCGAACGCGACCGCGATGGTTTCAGGAGTGAGTTTCTGCGGGTCGAGTAAGTAGATTTGCCGGTCGGGTGCTGTCATTTCGTTCATATCCTCTCACTTCTGCCACATCTTTGGCAATCTGTTCCACCAATGATTCCACCGAGGAATACACCACCTGGTCACGCAGGAATTGACGGAACTCGATTTGCACCATTTTATCATAGATGTATTCATCAAAATCGAGGATATAGGTTTCAACACTGATCGGGGGATTGGGCAGGTGCACAAAGGTCGGGTTGGTGCCCACGCTGGTCGCGCCGGTATATTCCACGCCGTTAACAGTTAAGCGTGTCCAATACACGCCTTCGCGCAGCGCCACCCGCATCGCGTCCATGGCGACATTGGCGGTAGGATAACCGATTTCGTGCCCGCGCCTGGCGCCGTGAATGACGGTCCCTTTGATGATGAACGGCCGCCCCAAAAAACGCTCCGCCCGCACCAGATCACCGGCACGCAAGGCTGCACGGATCAGCGAAGAGGATACCACCTCAGCCCCCACACGTACATGCGGAATGGCAAACAACTGAAACCCCAGTTCCGCCCCGATCTCACGCAGACGGGTCACATCACCGCTGCGGCCTTTGCCCAGCGCGAAATCTTCACCCACCCACAATTCACGCATGCCAAAACGCTGGTGCAGGTCTTTCAGAAAGTCAAAAGCACTGGTTTGCGCCAATGCCAGCGTGAACGGTAAGGTGATCAGGTAATCAACGCCCAGGTCGCCGATGAGGGTTTTGCGTTCCTCCAGTTCGGTGATATAAAAATCACGCTTGAGCTGTTTGAACACCACGATCGGCTGGGGGTAGAAGTTGATCACCACCGACGGAACATGTAGCGCTTTGGCGCTTTCTACCATGGCACGTATCAATGCCTGATGGCCGAGATGAACACCATCGAACGAGCCAATCGCCACGCAGGCAGCGTCGGTCTGACAGCTAGAGATATCGCGCGAAAAGATCATCGATGTTGTCCGGTTTTGAATGATTTATCCCCAAAACACTTTCTTGGGCTGCCACTCGTGGTCTTCCGGCACATATTCCAACAGCGCCACCAGTTCACCCTGTTGGGTGATGGCACGCGCCATCTCAGAACATTCGCCTTCTGCTGCCACGCGGTGTCCATGTACCACCTGATCAATCTCTTCATCCTGCAGAACCACCGTGTACCAATCACTCAGCGCTTCAGCAGCAGGGATCACATATTGATACCATGTATTCTGATCAAAAGCCTCGCGTAATGTCTGCAGCGGGATGGCATTACGCAAGGTAAATTGTCCGCTGCGGGTTCGCCGCAGGCCGATCAGATGTGCCCCGCAACCCAGATGTGCGCCAAGATCATATGCCAATGAACGCACATAGGTGCCGGAGGAACAAAATACATCTACCACGGCTTCGGGCGGCGCCCATTCCAACAGTTCCAGCTCATGCACAGTCACCGTGCGCGGCTCCAGTTCAACGGTTTCGCCTTTGCGAGCCATATCGTAGGCTTTACGCCCGCGCACTTTCACGGCTGAATAGGGCGGCGGCACTTGTTCGATCTCGCCGGTAAATTTTTCCAACGCTTTCACAAATTCTTCTTCGGTCACATTCACGTCAAAAGTGCCGGTGACCACGCCCTCTGCATCATAGGTGTCTGTATTGGCACCCAACTGCATGACCGCCTGGTAACGTTTGTTCGAAGCTGATACATATTCGCTCAAACGCACCGCCGGACCCACCAGTACCACCAGCACGCCGGAAGCGCGCGGATCAAGCGTGCCGGTATGACCGGCGCGTTTGATTTGGGTGCCGCGCCGTACGATCTGAACAATGTCGTGTGAGGTATAGCCAACCGGCTTGTCGATCACCAACACCCCTGAAATTTGATTCTGCAGTTCTGTGTCCATAAATTAATCCTGTTTCCTTCGTTCTTGCAATAATTTTTTCGTTTCCCCTAATACCCGCTCGATAACCTCATCGAGTGTACCCTCCACCGTCGCCCCTGAGGCAGGCGCATGCCCACCCCCATTGAATGAAACCGCCAGATTCGATACATCCACCCCATTGGTGGCGCGCCAGCTGACCTTGACATGATTGTCATCCTGCGCCACAAACACCACGATCACATCCACCCCCTTGATCGTCGCCAGCAGTGCGGTCAGTTCTGCGTCATCCTTGCCAGAATAACGGCTGGCTTGGCGGTCATCTTCATCCAACACTGTCCATGCCAGGCGGCCATCTTTCTGCAGATGCTCCAGCCCTCTGCCCCACAGTTTCACTGATTGATAACTTCGTTTGAGCAGCGTATTGTAATACAAACCTGACATATCAACGCCCTGTTCCATCAACAGAGCTGCTGCTCGCAAGGTGTCGGCTGTCGTATTGCTGGTGCGGAAACCGATCGTGTCAGTCAAAATACCCGCCATCAGTGGTTCAGCGGCCGTTTTGCTCAATCCCAGTCCCCAATGCTGCGCACAAAGCGTGATAATCTGGCTGGTCGCAGCAGCTTCCACCTCGACCAAATTGATATCAGCAAACAATTCATTGGTCGGATGATGATCAATATTGATATCCACCTTGCGCCCGTTCAACACGTCGCCGGTGCGCAGCAAGTCGGAGCAATCTAACACCACCACCACATCCACAGGTTCCTGCAAGCGGGTCTGAATACGATCATAGTGTGCCATGTGCTTATAAAGTGCGCTGGCGCCATCCGGCAGGATGAATTGCACCTGTTTGCCGGCTTCTGTCAGCAGTGTGCCCAGCCCCAGCACAGAACCGATGGCATCGCCATCCGGCCGGACATGGGCGATTACAGCAACCGTGGCAGCATCCGCCAAAACCTGGCGGATTTGTTGATGTAAATCCCTCATGCCGCTTCCTCGTCTGCCTCTTCTTCATCGGTTTCTGAACGCAGAGAGTTCAACAACTGGTCAATGCGGTCAGCGCGTTCTGGTGTCAGATCCCAATGGAAGCGTACCTCCGGGAATGTGCGCAATTTGATCGTTTTAGAAAGATGGCTGCGGATAAAACCAGCCGCGCTGCGCAATCCCGCCAGAATTTCTTCGGCACGAGATTCGCCTTCCAAGGCTGACACATAAATATCTGCATACGCCAGCTCGCGATCAACCTCAACATCAGTCACATTGGCGCCTGCCACACGCGGATCTTTGATCTGGAACAACAATAGCTCAGACAGCTCTTCATGAATCCGTTCTGCTATGCGGTTGACGCGTATTTGGGTTGGCATGTGTATTCCTTTCTGTCATTTCTCTGCAGAAGCCGAGAAATTAATTTTCCTTTTCCATGGTATAGCAGACGATTTCGTCGCCTACCTCAAAATCGCGATACCCCTTCAAACCAACGCCGCACTCAAACCCTCGCCGCACTTCGTTGACATCATCTTTCTCATGTTTCAACGAAGCAGCTTCGCCCTCAAACACCACCTGCTCTTTACGAACCACACGGAATTTGGCGTTGCGCCGCAGCACCCCGCTGGCAACACGGCAGCCGGCAATGAAACCTTGTTTGGAAACTTTAAAGACCATCATCACATTGGCCCGCCCGAGTTCTACCTCTTTGTAGGTCGGCTCCAGCATACCCCGCAGGGCTTTTTCGACGTCTTCCGTCAGGCGGTAGATGATGTTGTAAAGGCGCACAGAGACACCTTCGTTATCTGCCAATGTCTTGGTAGCAGCGTCGATACTGTTGTTAAACCCGACTACGATCGCGTCAGAAGCAGCCGCCAACATGATGTCGCTTTCGGTGATATTGCCTGCCGCGGAATGCAGCACATTGATGCGGATATCTGCCACTGATTTGCCCACCTTCTCCAGTTCTGAGACGATCGGTTGCAATGATCCCTGTAC
>DSBE01000042.1 GCA_011053085.1 Chloroflexota bacterium | reverse complement strand
GGATAAAGAATATTCACAGTATATTGAAAAATTATGTAATATAGGCGCGGCTCAATTCTTAGCTCCCTTAGAACAAGTTAGAGAATTTGTTCAGCAACAGAATTATTCGATAACTTTGATTAAGGAACTTGACGTTGCATTTCCCGCTTCCAAACCTGCCTTACTGTTTCAGCTTGCCCAAGCAACTCCTCATAAATGTACTCTTGTTATTGTTGAAAAAGGTTTTGATAATATTAAGCCAAACAATCCCAATCAGTTACTCAATGAAATGTCTTGTTCTGTTCCAAGTTATTACACTCTTTATGCTACTACATCCCCTTCAAATAAATACTGGCCAGGGAGGTTTGTTACGCTACCAAAGCATCATATTTTGGTCAACGCGTTTGAAAGTAATGCGTTATTAAAAGGAGAGGACTTCGTTCCATATCAGAATGGAAACCAGGATCACCGGTGTTATTGTGAGGGGGTACTAATTGGTACCAAAGTATATGGCCTTTTTAATTTAGAACCCCCGCATGTTAAGGATCAACCTACATTGTTTGATGCCAATCAATACATATAGGCTGTCATAATGTCATTTCCCGCCTTCATCCCCGGAATCGAACTCAGCCGCCGCCTGTATCACGAATGTGTGCAGCCCATTCTGCAGCGCCAATTCCCACGCCTGCGTCATTCCGCGGCGCTGTGGGGCTACGGTTCCGAAGTGCTGGGGTTTGACACACCCATGTCGCGCGACCATGACTGGGGTCCGCGCATGCAGGTCTTTCTGGCCGACGAAGACAGCGAACAGGCGCAAGCTGTCTGGGCATGCCTGGCGCAGGAATTACCCCATTCTTTCTACGGTTATTCCACCCACTTTGGGCCGCCCAACGAGGAAGACAACGGAACGCGCCACCTGGCGGACAAAGACAGCGGACCGGTCGACCACCGTGTCGAAGTAACCACGCTGGCGGCGTATCTTGGGGCGTACCTGCCGGTGGATGTACTGGGGGAGATGTCTGCCGCTGATTGGCTGGTGATCCCGCAGCAGAAATTGCGCACCGTTGCCGCCGCGCCGGTGCATGTGGATGAACTGGGAGTCCTGCTGCCATTGCAGGATAAACTGCGCTGGTATCCAGACGCGGTCTGGCATTACCTGCTGGCATCCGCCTGGTCATGTCTGGGGCAGGAGGAACACCTCGTTGGGCGCTGCGGGCATGCCGGTGATGAGCTTGGCGCCATTGTGTTGGGCGCCAGCCTGACGCGCACCATCATGCTGCTGGCTTTGTGGATGGAGCGGCAGTACGCGCCCTATCCCAAGTGGTTTGGCAGCGCTTTTCGGCGCTTAAAAACAGCGCAGACGCTGATGCCCCTTCTGGAACAGGTGCGCCTTGCCCCTGACTGGCAGGCGCGTGACCACGCGCTGGCATACACCTACACCGCGCTGCTGCAGCGGTGGAACGCGCTGGGGCTGATGGCACCGGTGGACACCGCGCCGCAATCCTTCTTCGGACGTCCGTTCCAGGTGATTTACGGCGGCAAGATCGCCGAGAAAACGGCGGCGCTGCTGGCGGGTACACCGTTGGCGCACTACCCGTTGATCGGCAATATCGACCTGATCACAGACTCCACCGACGTGGTCGAAAATAATGAAGTCTGCGCTGCCCTGCGCGGTCTGTGGGGGTGAGGAGAGCAACATATTTGACTAACAAAGACCGTAACGATTCTGATTTACGAGAAGCTCTCATGAGATGTATCGATATTCTGAAATCAAGAAGGCGCATTATCAGGGAGGAGAAAATAGCCCCTTTTATTCTACAATCGACTCTAACAATGCTAATGCTTCTGAGATGTCAGAGCAAAGTAGTAATGTCCTATTGATGGCTCCTAACTTATCGGATCCGTACCAACAGGCCCCTCAGAACCTCATCGGCCGCGAGATGCTCGTCACACTGGATGCCGATCATAATGTCTCCTTCTTCCTTGACTCCCGGCCTCTGATGGTTGATATCTTTCACAAACAACCCCCTCAGGCTCAGGTGGTGTCTTCCAAGTCCTTCGGCCACCGCCCTTTTTCGCCCCCGGTTGATCATCCCTGGCGTTCCTATGGCAAGAAGATCAATGGCTTTCCTGTTCCTGTTCAGGATTCTTTTTAGGACATTTCTACTTTGCCTTGACACAGCGGTGAACCAAATTTATTACATACCCTGTGATTATCAGGATGACAGAGAAACGCGGGGAAAAATCACCTCGTATCTCTTGCGTGATAGGGCCAGCCCTGTCCCTACATGTACATTGATTTTGGCTTTCCGACTGGAAGATGGCGCAGCCATCTGTAACGGAGGAATCGGAACGGCTGGGCATGATCAATCGTCTGCGGTTGTAACAATTTTGTTCTCCGCTGCGGACAGGGTCAAGCCCTGTCCCTACGTGTTCATTGATTTTGTCTTTCCGACCGACCGCAGGGAGCGGAGGAATCGGAACGGCTGGCACATTTTTCATGTTTGGCGGTTTCGATCCTTCGCTCGTAATACTCCATCATCAGTGATTCTGCCTTTTACCCTGTTAAAAAACGCAATTCACCCTTGTAAAACCCACAAGTATGTTAAAATTAACCCCAGAGATCACAGAAAAAACCAATTGCTCTTCTTGTTGAATCGATCTCCACTGTATCCAACCAACTCCAAGAATGAAAAGGAAAAAAATCATGAGTTACCATACTATTATTATCGTCGGACGTCTGGGACGCGATCCCGAATTGCGCTACACGTCCACCGGCCAGGCAGTTTGCACCTTGAATGTTGCCACTGACAACTCCTTCACCAACCGCGACGGCACGCGCGTCGACCGCACCGTGTGGTTCCGTGTGACAGTGTGGGGCAAACAGGCCGAAACCGTCAACCAGTATCTACAAAAAGGACGCCAGGTGCTGGTGGAAGGCCGCATGAACGGCGATGAGTCCGGCAATCCGCGTGTGTGGAGCCGTCAAGACGGCACCCCGGCCGCCAGTTTCGAAGTCACTGCCAATGTGGTGCGCTTCCTCGGCGGGCGCGGCGATACTGCCTCCACCTCTTCAGATAACAATGCTGCCGTGACCACCTCCAACACGGACTTTGACTTCGGCGATCTGAGCGACGATGACTTCCTCGACTTCTAATACGATCCCGAATCTAAAAGAGATCACAGACGGCTTACGCAGCCGATTTGACGCCAGAACCCAGGCGCGTGACCATGCTTTGCAGCAATCACGCGCCTTAACCAGCCTTTCGGCGCACACCATCCGCGCCATCCACCGCGAAGAGTTTGAGGATGTAGAGCAGAACCTGGCGGAAATGCGCCAGGTGGTGTCGGTGTTGAAGGAATTTCTGGCAGATTACCCTGACCTGTATTTTGCCGGGTATACGCAGGACGCCATCAAAGAATATGTCGAAGCGCACATCACCTACGCCCTGGTGCAGGGCGCGCCTTTCCCCACCCCTGAAGCATTGGGCGCGGAAGACGCTGCCTATACCAAAGGCATGGCAGAGGCGGCCACCGAACTGCGCCGCCGCGCGCTGGATATCCTGCGTAAAGGCTATTCACAGGACGCGGAAGCGCTGCTGGAAGCCATGGATGAAATTTACACCGAACTGGTCACCTTTGACTACCCTGACGCGGTCACCTACGGCTTGCGCCGTCAGACTGACGTGGTGCGCGGGGTGTTGGAGCGAACGCGCGGTGATCTGACCATCAGCATGCGCCAGCATCACCTTGCCCAGGCGATGGAGGCGTTGATGGAACAATTGCACCTGCAGGACGACAGCACACAAGCATAAGCCATGCGCACCATTCGGGCTTCTGAAATCAGCAGTTTTCTGTTCTGCGCGCGCGCCTGGTGGTATCAACGCCAGGGCATGCCTTCGGAAAACCAGGCCTTGATGGAGGCGGGCAGCCGCCATCATCAGGCGCATGGGGGGCATGTAGCGGCGGCAGGCTTGCTGCAGAAAGCAGGCTGGGTGCTGCTGGGGGGCGCTTTGCTCCTGCTGGCAGCTGGTGTGGTGATGGCGCTGCTGTCATAAACCCCAGTGTCTATTTTCTGCTGGCATTCGCGCTGGTCATTGCGGCATTGTTTCT
>DSBE01000403.1 GCA_011053085.1 Chloroflexota bacterium | reverse complement strand
TTATTACTTTGAAAAATACGCCAGTGATGGATTAGGTTTATTTTCTAATCTCAGGGATATTGGTTATACCAGAGCACTAATCTATGAAAATACTGGGAAATATCTTCTTTCGGTCAATCTTGATGATGAACAACTTTTACAAGATATTCATCAGTTCTACTCCGGAAGGAAGGGAGCGCGCTATTGTGACATTAGTGTCTTCCATGATGAAGACATAGAGTCATGCGAAACAATACGAACAGCAGAAATCGAATTCTTTGCTCAATTAAGAGAGAAATAGGAATACAGCTGAATACCTTACTGAATTTGTCTTTACTTATCGGGATTATTTCAGAGTGACCGGACATCCTTTGAGTTAAAAACGCATGAACTCTAATCCACTAGAACTCGTTATTGATGGGATAATCTTCGAAAACCAATCTCAGGGAGGTGCTTCTCGCATCTACAGTGAGATTTTACCTCGGATGTGTGAATTGGAAGCATCATTAGGTATTACATTGTTGCTGTCCGGCAAATCACGAAAAGTACTTCCTGTCCATCCGCATATCAAACGTCAGGTCTTCCCTCCGATTGAGCGTATGATCTATCCTGGAAGATGGTTTGGGTGGTCAATCCGGCCTCGACTACGTTCTCTGGTGCAACGACTAGGGCTGGAAAAACTGAAGCATGCTATTTGGCATTCAACGTACTACACTCTGCCGACCCAATGGAATGGGCCAATAGTAGTCACAGTCCTAGATATGATCCACGAAAACTTCCCTAACCTTTTTGACCGGCAGATGGACACTCAATTTCGAAAACAGAAACAACGATGTTTATCAGTAGCAGATGCGATTATCTGTATTTCAGAAAGTACTCGCTACGATTTACTGCAAACATACGCAGTCGATGCGAATAAAACTCATGTTGTTCCATTGGCTGCTAGTGAGATATTTACCGTCAGAAGAGACTCCGACAAACTAGATTTACCCACATCGCGTCCTTTTCTGTTATATGTGGGAGGGCGCTCCCATTACAAAAATTTCAGTCTTCTACTCTTAGCCTACGCAGCATGGCCAAGACATACTGATATTGATCTTGTTGTAGTCGGCAACAATTGGTCAAAAAGTGAAGAACGACAATTGGCTGAATTGCAAATTGCGGAGAATGTATATTTACTTCATCATATCGAGGATAAAGACCTTTGTCGTCTTTATAACAAGGCTTTGGCATTGGTTTACCCTTCCCTGTACGAAGGTTTTGGTATTCCTGTACTAGAAGCAATGGCTTGTGGTTGTCCGGTAATTGCATCACGAATTCCTACCACAGTAGAAATAGCAAGTGATGTCCCCTTGTACTTTGAGCCAACTGAGATCGAAAGCCTGCATTGTGCATTGGATGATGCACTTTCCTCCACGACGAGAGATAACCATATCAATATAGGGCTTGAGCATGGAAAGAGATATAGTTGGTATAAAACAGCAAAGAAATTCCTAGAGGTATACCATGCACAATCAGCCTAACACACCGCAAATAGGCATAGCAATCGCCGTTCACAATAATATTGAGCGTACCCAAGAATGCTTGGAAGCAATCAAGAACACCCAATACTCTAATTTGTTCACCTGTGTAGTAGATGATGGCAGTACAGATAATACATGGAACGCACTACAAACCAAATACCCGTGGGTCAAATCCATACATGGTGACGGCAACTTGTGGTGGACTGGTGGGACAAATCTTGCTATTCGGCAATGTTTTGAAGCTGGATGCGAATATGTTTTACTATTGAATCCCGACTGTATTGTATATCCCAACACTATCTCACACTTGGTTCAACAAGCTGAACGAAATCCTCAGACAGTGGTTGCAAGTGTGGTCGTTGAAGCTGCCGCCCCCGACACAATATGGTGGGCAGGTACAACGTGGGGTCCTATAAAATGGCTCCCATTGATTTGGTTGATTCGCTATCAATACCGGCGCGGGCAACAGGTTAGCGACCTGCCCACCACCCCTTTTCCAACCACCGAGACCGGTGGTCGGGGGGTTTTAATCCCCCGTTCAATTTTCGACGTGGTGGGGCTGTTCGATGAACTGGTGTTCCCCCACTACGCTGCGGATAACGATTTTGGTCTACGGGTACACAAAGCGGGCTATGGAATCTTGATAGAACCCAGCGCAAGAGTAAGGCTGTATGCTGAACAAACGGGGCTGAAGCCGGCACAGACGTTTAGCAGCCTGTGGAGCGGGTTTATGCGACGTATGTTTTCGCGGAAACATGGCGAAGCTTTGCACTGCGCATGGCACTTTTACCGAAGACACGTCCCCTGGTATGCATTTATACCCAGTTTCATCGCAGTGATTTCCTGGACAACGTATAAATACTGGTCGGAATCGTTGTTGACAATTGTAGGAAAACGATCTGCCAGGTAAAAGCGAGTCGTTTTGTATGATACTATCTCGAACACAACCCAAAATAAATCGTGAGCAGCGAACAGAAACCCGATTTTATCTCTTTCTGGGACTGATGCTGCTTTGGGTTTGGGTTCAGAGCCTGGCCATGCTAGAGATGTTGCCCGGCGTCTGGATTCAGAGATTTCTCACCCTTAAGAACCTGAGCAGCCTCGGTCCAGTCGTCCTGGGTACCCTGTTGTATATTGACAAAATCCGTGTGAACAGCCTCGCTATTCCACCGCTGGCCTTTGCCTGGTATGCTTTTGTCAACGTATCCATTAATATCTTGGTGCAGGAGCTTCCACTCACGGGCTTGTACCCAGCATCAATGTACTTTGTATGGGCATGGGCGCTGTTTGTGGTTATACCGACGGCATTTGACACTTCTCGGCGACTCGCCGTCTTTTTGCGCTTGGCAATTTGGGGAACAGCGGTCATTCTTATCTGGGGAAGTGCTTTGGCGATCCTGGCTGGACGACCTATTTTTGTACATAGCGGCCATAGTTACAGCACGGTGCGCTATACTTTTGGTTTTCGACACCCGGGCTATATAGCCCATCTACTGGCAGTGATTCCGTTGAGTGGATTGATATTACGGAATCTGTCTACCAGCCGAGTGGAAAAGCTAACGCTATTCTTGCTGTCCGTTGTCGCTCTAGTATTGCTTATTGCGGCCGATAGCCGCACGAACGTTTTGCTGGTATTCACGTCATTTTCGGTCTCGTGGCTCGTTAAGAGCAAGAGGCGTTCGAGATGGATTATCATAGTATGGGCATTATCGCTCTCGGTATTGTTGTGGTTCACGTTGATGTCGGTTACGAATATGTCATCGCCGGACTATCAGATAGGCATACTTGACCCATCAGGAAGGTTTGAGATTTGGGGCAACTTGATCTCACAGACATTCGACAACACTACTACGGTTGGTAGACTGCTTGTAGGACAAGGTTTTGTGGGAGGCGTAGGTGGATTCAAGAGCTCGAGTACTCCGGAAGGGGAATTTGCCACAACCGAGTTTCGGATTTCCAGATGGGATAATGGCTATATTGAAGCGTTTATTTCTTATGGATTGGTTGGATTGGCGTTGTTTCTCTGGATATTCTACAAGTTGTTAAAGGATGCGTTTCGCGTTCGTTCTATGTCTGGCATAGCAAAGTCTGTCTACAACAATGTTTGTCTGTCAATTGGCCTGATTGCCGGCATCCTTGTGATGGGACTTGTTGTTTCCAATATGCCGTCAGTTGGGAATTTAATATACGCTGTGCTATTGCCTTCTGGGATCGCTGTTGTTTTGGCAAATTGCGAAAACAGGTACGACGAGACCAACGCCCCAGATATGCCAGTCGCAAAGAGGTAGGGAGCAATTGTGCGGACGGCAGGACAAGCGTACAGCCAACGTGGATAGTGTTGCCGCGGTCAACAAGAGGGGAATATGCGTGTCCTATTGAACGGCATCAACGCACTTGGTGCAGGGGGAAGAACTGTCATCAGTAGTGTTGTTCCTTGCGTTGCGAACGCCGCTCCAGATATCACTTTTGATCTGGTACTACCAGCTGACCAAGGTTACGAATATTGGCATTCCACCCAAAACTTAAATATCCACTTGATGAAACGACCAGCCAACCGTTTCTTGGGACGATTCGCGGATATTTATTTGGATATTTCCCGTTGGAG
>DSBE01000174.1 GCA_011053085.1 Chloroflexota bacterium | reverse complement strand
CCGCTGCGCTGACCAAACGCTTCACCAATCGAAGCATACAGGTAGGGCGTGGCGAGGCGGATGCCGGAGGATAGGATCCCTAACAGGACGGTCAGATTGAAGAGATCAGTGATCATGGCGATTCCTCCACTGGTGTTTGGGAGAGCATTTCTGCGGCCCCCACATCATCGTCAGGGATAGAAAGACGCTTACGCTGACGTTTTTTGCGCCACAGCTCGCTGCTAACCACGAATACGACCACCAGACCATTCAATGCCATGATGAGCGCTGATGGGATCTGTACAACACGCTGCATGGTGTTGGCGCCGACCAGCAGCGCGCCAAACAGTATCGAAGCGGGAATGGTCAACAAAGGGTGCAATTGCCCAAACAGGGCTGCCACAATGCCATTGAAACCAGCAGCCCCGGTGAAACCGGTAGGAGAGCCATCGGTGATCATGCGGTAATTGACGCCATAGACTTGAATGACGCCTGCCAGCCCGGCAAACGCACCGCTCAACAGCAGGGAAATGACAATGTGACGTTTTACTTTTATTCCGCCGTATTTGGCGGCAGAAGGTTTTTGACCCACCGCACGGATACGATAACCGAGGGTGGTGCGCCATAGCAGGATATAGACAGCCACCGCCAGAATGACTGCAATTAGGGCACCCAGATGCAGACGGGTCGGTGCGAGACGAGGCAGGCGGTACGCTTCGACCAGACGGGCTGTCTGGGGAATTTTGGAAGCGACCTGAGCCTGCAGTGGGTCCATCATCACGCCAGTCAGGAAGAAGTTCATCAACTGTACGGCAATGGCATTCATCATGACTGTGCTGAGAATTTCGTTGACATTGAAATGGGCTTTGAGTATCCCGGGGATACCACCCCAGATACTGCCGCCCAAGGTGCCGATTAACATGGCAAGCAGGATTCCCAGCCAGCCGGGCAGCCCGGTAAAGGTGATGCCCAGCCAGGTGGCCAGCAACGCCCCGACGATCATCTGCCCCTCACCCCCAATGTTGATGACATTACCGCGGTAAGCAATACAGATGCCAAGGCCAACCAGCAGCAGCGGGGTGGCTTTGACCAGTGTTTCGGCGAATGCGTTGCTGCTGCCGAATGCGCCTTGAAAGAGGGCGGAGTAGGCAACAAAAGGGTTGACACCCAGCAGAATTAACATGACGGCACCAACCACAAGGGCTGCGATGGTGGCAAAAACGGGTAAAAATGCATCAATTACAGCATTTATACGAGATTTCATTGACGGCTCCCATCTCCAATGCCCTATTCTAACCTGAAAATTATCTTGTTGACAAGACACATACATCAATTCATTCTTTTGTACAGTCAGTATTTCTGAGAATATGGCCGGTGAATGATTTTTTCTCTTATAATTGAGTTACAAAGACATGTGAGGAGTAGGATGAAAAAGTTTGTGGTGGTAGCCGGTAACATCGGCGTAGGCAAATCGACGCTGGTTGGTTTGTTGTCTGAATACCTCGGCTGGCAGGGCTATTTGGAACCGGTCATGGAAAACCCTTACCTGGCAGATTTTTACGAGGATATGCAACGCTGGGGTTTTCATTCGCAGATTCATTTTCTCACGCACCGCTTTCAGATGCACCGGGATGTGGCAAAATTTTCGGGTTCGTGCATCCTTGATCGCTCGATGTATGAGGATGCAGAGATATTTGCGCGCAACCTATATCAAAATGGCTCTCTCTCGCAGCGTGAATTTGATACCTATTATTCGCTGTTCACCACTTTTGCGGACATTCTGTCACCGCCCGATCTAATCATCTATCTGCGGGCATCGGTTGACACCTTGCAGAAGCGCATTCAGCAACGCGATCGCAGTTATGAGCAAGCCATCCCCGCGGCCTATTTGCAGCAATTGAATGTTTTGTATGAGCAGTGGATCAAGGCTATCTCGTATTGCCCGGTGTTGACCGTGCCGGCAGATGACCTGAACTTTGTAGCCCATCCACAGCATTTGCGCTTGATCGTGCAAAAAATGCTGGAACGGATGAGCGGCGTGGAAGAAGTGGTGTTTTCGCCTTCAGAAATTAACGATAACAATTAGCAGGAGAATACTATGGATGAACATCAAATTAAATTCAAGATCGTACACACCAACCCAAATAACCTGAAATTTGAGTTCAGCAATGATTTCATGATCATGCACGACCGGGAGACCTTCTATCTCCAATTTGGCCAGATTTCACCACCGCAGATCAACAGCAAGGAGGATCTGGAAAATATGGCGATGTTGGGGATGATCGAATCACAGGCGATTGCGCGGCTGGCGATTGACAAAAATTACCTGCCGGTTTTGATCCGCGCTTTGCAGGACAACCTGGCCAAATACCAGTCTGCCAACAACCCGGTGACACAATCAGAAGACGAAAGTGAGTTTATGTGAGTCTGCTGATGTTTCCCAAACGAGCCTCTATACGTGTCCTTAAAAAACGTGATGGGCAGGTTCGATGAACCAGAAAGGAGTCACCGTGAATAAAAGGAATATGGCAATGATCCATTATCAGGTGGGTGAGATGGATGGCGTTTCACTCGAGATGGAGAAATGGAAAGCGACTTTTGAGAACATGGGCCATTCGGTCACTTTTGTGGCAGGGCATTTGGGTACTGCCGAAGGCGGTTTGATCGAAGAAATTTACCACCACACACCGCTGGCAGAACGCCTGCGTCACAATATGCTGTGGGGATTTGATGATTATGCCAGTGACGATGAATATCGCCGTGAATTAGAAGCGGCTTCGGCGGTCATAGAAGAGAAATTCACCCAATTTGTGGAAGCAAACAGCATCAACTTTTTGGTGGCAGAAAATATCTGGTCGGTGATGGCAAATCCGGCTGTCGCTCTGGCGATTGGTAGAGTGGTTGAAAAATTCCAGATGCCAACCATAGCTCACAGCCACGACTTTTACTGGGAGAAGATCGGGCATTGGTACCTGACCTGCGCCACCGCGGTGGAGTTAGCGCAGCGTTGGATTCCTCCGCGCTTTGATTTTGTCAAACATGCGGTCATCAACCAGCGTTCCCAACAGCAGTTATGGCAGCGCAAAGGCATTCCTTCAACCGTAGTGCCCAACATCTTTGAATTTGACGAAGTTTGGACGGTGGATGCTTATAACCACGATTTCCGCCAGACCGTTGGTCTGAAAGATTCTGACATTGTCATTTTGCAAGGGACCAGGGTGGTACAGCGGAAAGGGATTGAACTGGCGGTTGACTTTGTGAAGGCGTTGAATGACCCGGAGCGCCGCCGCCAGTTGGCTGCCAGCGGGTTGTATGATGGGCGGCCGTTTGACGGAAACACCCGTATCGTGCTGGTGATGGCCGGATACACCCAGGATGATGACACCGGCTGGTATGTGGAACATCTCAAACAGAAAATTGAGCGATCTGGTATTGACGCGCTGTTCATCGAAGATTGGATCGGCGCAGACCGTGCCACGCGCAATGGCCGCAAGCAGTATTCCTTGTGGGATGCTTATGTGTTTGCCGATTTTGTCACCTACCCCAGTTTTTGGGAGGGGTGGGGCAATCAATTGCTGGAAGCGTTAAAAGCCAAACTCCCGATTCTTATCTATGAATACCTGGTATATGAACAGGATATCAAACCGCATGGCTTTGACCTGGTCTCATTGGGCAATCATATCAGCGGCAAGGATGATCTCGGGTTGGTGCAGGTTGAACAGAAGATTATCGAAGAAGCAGCCGACCGGGCTGTACGGTTGCTCACGGATGGTGAATATCGCAAAGCAGTGGTGGAGAAAAACTATCAGATTGCGCGAGAGCATTATTCCATGGATGCATTGGGAATTTACTTGAATGATTTGATGCAACAGTTTGATGAATAATTTTTTGGTGGAGAGATCAAAATGATGGAGGAACTGGTTAATGGATAGACGGTCAATGATACTGGAAGACCTGGTGTACCTGTACGGAGAAGAGCGTGCCCAAACCGCCTATGAGCAATTATGGACGTTAGTTGATGCCTTCCGACAGGCGCATCCTGATATGGGGAAGGCCAACAACCGCCCACGAATGGACCAGCGTGACGCCATTCTGATCGCCTATGGCGATATGGTCAATCGCGAGGATGTG
>DSBE01000068.1 GCA_011053085.1 Chloroflexota bacterium | reverse complement strand
TCGCATTACCTGCGCGCACTGCAAGACTGTGTTTCGTGTGGTGTGGAACATGCCGCTGGAAATTGACTGGCTTGAGATGCACGACGATACCAATGGCAACCTATCATCGGGAACCACCAATTCCCTGGAAAGCGAATTGGATTAGGAAAGAAACCATTGTTCTTGGAGGATTTGCATGAATGCTGTAAAATGTTTGTCCTGTGGTGCAACCATCGAGATTGACTTCCGTCCCTTCCGCGGCGATTACGTCGAATGTGAAGAATGCGGCATGGAATTCGAAATCACCGCCACCAGCCCGTTGAAGATCGATTGGGTTGATCTTGACGATGACGACGATTTCGAAGACTACGATGACGATTATTAAGAATTTCTGTTTGCGCCTGTCATCCTCAGCCTGATTCCTATAACCGCATAGATTCCTTTGAATCTCAACAAAACAGATGAAACCAACCGGTTCCGGTTTCATCTGTTATCTTTTTAAGCGGATAGGGTTTGATTATTATTTTGACTAATTTTGGTATAATAATTTAGATAATAGGGAATGCAGGTATTCGTTGGGTAGATTTTGGCAAGGTTTATGGGCATTGCTTATCAATCTGGTATATGTTGCCAACGATCTCTGAAGAGATTGGTTTGTTCAACAGAAGAACGGAGTAAGGTTTTGGAAAGCCCCCTGATCTCATTTGACCGCAGATTTGCCGAGAAATTGTTAGAAGCCCAGGCCGCAATACAGCCCGAAGTGAAGGAATATTCTTCCGTTCAGCGGCAGAAATCTGTGCGCGACATCCTGTTGCATCTGCAATTTTTGGATCAAGCCATGGCGGCAGAAAGCCCGCGCCTGTTCAGCGACTATATGCAATGGAACCAGGTGGTGATGGTGGAGCGGGGCATTGATGAGAACAGTCTGAAAATTTTTCTACAGATACTGCGCGATCATTTTGAAGAACTGTTGATGCCGATTGCTTATGATGCTGTGCTGCCTTATCTGACCCGTGCCATGGAAGACCTGGAAAATCCTGCCGTGATGGAAGATATCACCGCCATCCAGCCGGATAATCCATTCTACACGCAAGCGCAGGAATACCTGGAGGCGGTGCTGGGCACTGACCGGCAGGCAGCCTTGATGAAGGTGAATCAATTTGTGCGTGACGGGCTGACGATCAAAGACATTTACCTGCACATCTTCCAGCCCGTGCAGCATGAGATCGGGCGTTTGTGGCAGCGCAACCGCATCAGCATTGCGCAGGAACACTATGCCACGGCGTTGACCCAGCTGGCGATGGCGCAGTTATACCCGCAGGTGTTCACCACAGAACGAGTGGGCTTCCGTTTGGTGGCAGCCTGTGTGGGCAGCGAATTGCACGAGATTGGTGTGCGTATGGTGGCGGATTTCTTTGAGATGGCCGGTTGGGATACCTACTACCTTGGCGCGAACGTGCCTGCCTCTGAAATCATCAAGGCGGTTGAGGCGCAGAATGCAGATTTGCTGGCCTTGTCAGTGACGCTCAGTTCGCAGATCATGCAGCTGCGTGACCTGATCCACGAGATCCGCAAAGGCGTGAAACGAGATATTAAGATTCTGGTGGGTGGTTATCCGTTCAATGTGGATCCACGCGCCTGGCAGGTGGTGGGCGCCGATGCTTACGCGCCGGATGCGCAGGCTGCCATCGATACCGCCTTTACCCTGGTCAACGTGACCTGAAAGAACAAACAATGAGCTCTTTTGCTGTGATCACGACATTAGATGGGACGCTGGAAAAGTGCCTGTTCGATGACAGCGGCGCCCAATTCGCAGTACAGGTGGGCGCAGAATTTTCGTTGGTATTTGGCGAGGAATGGGTGCAGCCATTGCAGGATTTCCTGTCGTCGCTGACGGAAGCTGACCCGCCAGCCAATATCGAAATTACTGACCCGTTCCATGCCGATGGACATATCCTTCTGATCTCTGGCGGACAGTGGGAAGACCAGTTGGTGATCACTGGGGTCAGTTTGGCGCGGAATGTATCGCAGAGCCATTTGGAAGAGCTGATGCGCATCAACAATCAGCAGGTCAATATGCTGCGCTCGATGATCAAAGAATATCAATCACAGGCGGCTACTGTTGATGAGCGTTCGGTGATCGAGATGACGGAACTGAATAACCAGATGATGGACATGCAGCGCAAGCTTGCCAAGCAAAACGCTGAGTTAGGACGTCAGTTGCGCCAGATGACCCTGTTGAACCGTATGAATTCGGCGCTGCAGATGTGCGGGATGGTGGAGGATGTCTACAAAGCCATTGCTATCTTCACAGAAAAATTGTTTGACAGCAGTGGTGGACGCCTGTATATCTATCGACCGGAAGTGGAGACCTTTGCCTCGGTGGCCAGTTGGGGGGGCGTACAGGATGGGGATGGCAATGGTTTTGACGTAGGGGCTTTTTTACAGGTGTTGAATGAAAAAAGCAATGCGCGCCAATTGACCGGCTATCTGGAAGAGAAAAGCGAGGGCAATTACCTGTTCATGCGTTTTCCGCAGGAAGAAGACACGATCGGTGTTTTGCAACTATCGTTGAACCGGCGCATACCGGTGGGTGACCCGTTCTTTGCGGAATTCCAAAAGACGTTTTTGCGGCTGATTGGCCTGGCGATTAAAAATGCTCAGTACCGCGAATTGCTGGTGTACGATACCATGGTTGATCACCTGACCGGTTTGTATAACCGCCGTTTTCTGACCATGCAGATGGAGCGTGAAGTCAGCCGTGCCACCCGTCAGGGTTCGTATATGAGCGTGGTGATGCTCGACCTGGATGACTTCAAACTCATCAATGATGATTACGGCCATCTGGTCGGCGATCAATATTTGAACAGGTTTGCCGAGGTCTTGACCGGCTGTGTGCGCAAAGAAGATTACGTGTGCCGCTATGGCGGTGATGAGTTTGCGCTGGTGCTTTCAGAGTCAAGCAAACAGGATGCCTTGATGGTCATTGACCGCATTAAACACAACACCCGTTCGGTGTTGATCAACGACCGCACCATGTCGATCAATTTTTCAGCTGGGGTTGCCACTTTTCCTGATGACGGGCAAACCCCGGCAGAATTGATGCACAAAGCCGACCAGGTGCTTTACCTGATGAAAAGCCGCCGGGCTGCCAGACAGTAAAAGAGGCTATCACCAAAGAGGGAGTGACAGCCTCTTTGGGTTGGCTTATTTGACTGTGATCAATTCGTAGGATTGTGTGCCCAGACCAATGCTTTCTGCATGCAGCAAGCCGGTTTTCCAATCAGTATCAGGGTGAATGGTGATGAATTTATCATCGCCGGGCTGCCAGCCAGCTTCGTCCAGTCTTGAGCCCGGGATTAACGGGGCTGCGTTGACCAAATCGACACTGGCGCGGTCAAGAGCTACCGGGTCAAAGGAAGCCAGCATACCCACATCGGCGGCGATGGGCAGGTCATTGCTGTTCCAGCAGTCGCAGTCTGGTGAGATATCCATGACGAAATTGATGTGAAAGGCGGGTTTGTCTTTGACCACAGCGTAGGCGTATTCGGCGATCTTTTCGTTGCAGATGTCGGAAGATTCGTTCCAGTTGGGGCGCGCGGCATTATAAGCGCATACAGCGATACACTGGCCGCAACCCACGCATTTTTCATAATCGATGACGGCGAAGTTGTCGGCGCTCATGGTGATGGCGTGTTGGGCGCAGTTGCGTTCACACAGGCGGCAGCCCACACAGGCTTCGCTATCGATATAAGGCTTCGAAGTGGAGTGCATTTCCAGCTTGCCGCCGCGGGAACCGCAACCCATGCCCAGGTTTTTCAGTGCGCCGCCAAAACAGGTCAGTTCGTGCCCCTTGAAGTGATTCATCGAAAGGATGATGTCAGCGTCTGCCACGACCGAGCCGATCTTGGCAGTCTGGCAGTGTTTGAGGTTGATGGGGATCTCCTGGAAATCGGTGCCTTTCAGTCCATCGGCGATGATGACCTGACAGCCAAGCGCATGCGGGTTAAAGCCATTTTTGAAGGCGGTAGCCAGATGGTCAACGGCGTTAGCGCGTCCGCCCACATACAGGGTGTTGGCGTCGGTGACAAAGGGATTGCCGCCTAACGAACGCACGATGTCAACGATGCGGGCGGCGTAGTTGGGCCGGATGTA
>DSBE01000387.1 GCA_011053085.1 Chloroflexota bacterium | reverse complement strand
TGTGTCCAAAACCGCCGATATGTAGCGCCCCGTTAAATACATGTTCCAACCTGTGGCTTCACGGCCCAGGAGTATCTTATCCAATCCGCTGCTGCTAAGAAAATCACTGACAAAGCGATTGACAAACAGCGGTAAGGTTCCATACACATAGAAGCGATACCCGACATTTCCAGGGTTCATTGTTGACAGTTGTGTGTTAAAGAAATCACGCGAGTTTTCATTGGGCTGAATGGATGAAACAACGAAAGTCAAAAACCGTTCATCCGGATGTAAATACTCGCCATCATCCCAATCCATGCCCAGGGTTCGCAAATAACCACCGAAGACGACAATCCCTACGAGTAGGATGACCCATAGCAGGTTCGCAAAACTTGATTTTCTATTTTCTTTCATGAGTGAGGGTTTTTCCATAAAATCCTGCCTGCTTTGTTATGGCACCAGAAGCATGTAGAAATCTTTCCCCGGAAGTTCAGACTCGAAATAGGAAAGGATGCCGATGGGGTATATATTGGTCAGCGAATCAAATGTTTCCTTATCATCAAAACGAAAGATGAACAATTTTGGTCCAGGGGTCTCCGTCACCTCTCCGATCCTGCCAGGCGGTAATGCATAATCTTTGCGTGGCTGACCTGCGTTGACCCCAACCAGTCTCGTATCAACCCAATGTGGATATGGGATGACATAAGCAGATTCATAATCGCCAACAGAGTTGGCATAGTTGTCGATCACCCGTCCAATATCACTGGTATTCCAGGCACCAAGGCGGAATTGTTGTGCATATTTATCAAACACCAAACCATAGTTAGCAGAGGCAGAGATAAAAAGCAAAATTACCGTCAGAAAAACCACAAACAAGCTGCCGCCTTTGGACTGAAATCCCCTTTTTATAGAGCCCAGAATTGCGTCCATACCCACCCCTGCCAGGAGGAACACTGGAACAATGGCAGCCGAAGGGCGATTCAAACTTGGATTTTCCTCGGGGAAAGCCAGCGAAAGTATAGATGGCATCAGTAACAATGGAATAGAAACCAATATGCTCATCTTTTCCCACGATCTTTGCTTAATGTATGAGAGAAGGGCATAAAGAACCCCCACAAAATAAAACCCAGCCGACACAAAATCAAGGGCAGGGCGCTTAATCACAGAATGCACCCAGATATGTCCGCCGTCGCTGAAGAACATCAAACTTGCATTAAGGAAATTTTGAAGAAAGATGATAATGGGATTTCCGGGATACCCTCTTTCTGCGGTACCCAACCGCGTCGCAATACGATAACTGAAGATTGCGGGATTGCTAATCCAATAACGAAGAAGAGGCAGGAATATCACCAAACTGACCAGTCCTATGATCAGCAGCCCAAAGAGAGCGTTATTAATCTTTTTTTTCTGTTTAACATGGTGGAGCAAGTAAAAAGCAACCGTAAGGATAACCGCGATCGGAACAAAACGAAATGAGCTGTAACCATGTAATCCCACCCCAAGAAAAATGCCAGCAATAATGAAGTCGTTGCGATTTTGATGGCGCAGCCCTCGCAACAAATGATACAGCGTTGGTGCTGTGAAAGCAGCATACAAAATATAACGCAATCCCACTCTTGCGATTACATTGGGCCAATAAGCAATGCCGATCAACAGCAAAGCATAAAATCCTACCCGTTTATTGAATAGCTCTTTCCCCAATAAATACATATAAGGGAGCATGAGCAAGCCCATCAAAACAGTGCCGATTTTCAACGTCATTGATGTTATGCCAACGCCCAGGTATCTGGCAACAAAGGCAGAAAGATACATTTGAAAGCCTTCACGGCCTGTATTGCGGGGGAAATAGATCGGATAAATACCATCCAAAACATCCTGGACATCCAGCAACTTCTCAGCATGGTCACTGAACATTTCTGCTGGCACCTGCTGCAATTGATTGGTTCGGAAGAAAATGATCAACACGGCGGTCAAAACCAACAGCACATCCCACCAGCGGATGCGAATGCGTACACCTCTGTTGTTGAAAGCTTTAGAAAATTTTTGCTTCCATGTCGTCAGAAGATCGGGCACATCCGCCCAAAAACCTGTAATAACAAAAAGTATGCCAACAAGCCACGCTGTTAAATTGACAAAAGTAAATCGGTTCAACCCCATCAGCAAAAAAGCTGTCAACAGAAAAGGTATGCTGCCCAGCAGAAAGATAGGCCGAATAACCTTGTCAAAATTATTCACCTCGTGGGCCTTCTTTTCTTTGACAGTAAGCTCTTTTTTCAAAAAACTCCATACAAGTAAGCTGGCTGAGACGAGATAAAGAGCCAATGCTATCTTCCAGTCTGGCTCAGGCGGCTCCATAAAACTTTGGCCTGCCAGGATGAGGGTCAGGCTAACCAGCAACCGCCAGGGAAAAGCTGAAAAATCCCATTTGTTCTTTGATTGTGTAGCTTCTACGGTTTCTTCTTCAGATGAAAACGGTAAATCCTTCAATTCTTTGGCAATAAAATCCCTGCCCTCTTCATCAACAGCTTCTGGTGCCATTTGTTCAAATAGCAAATATTGCGAGAAATCAATCTCACTTTTCTTCCAAAACTGTATCTTTGCTAACAAATAATCAAGAAGGCTGGGTTCTGTAGTCATACGCTTTTCTCTTGCTCAGTTAACTTGACAAGAAACTGTCTCATAAACAATGAATCTTTCAAGAATGCAAACCATCATCATGCTTTTCGCCTGACGACATAGAAAGTATACGCACCTTCCGGGTCGTTATACGTATTCTCACCATACGACTTTTCTACAATTTTCCTGGTCAACCACAGGTTCCATTTAGCAGGCACCAGTATCCAACGGCCTGTTATTCGGTGAATGATCCAGGAAGGCAGTCCGAAATAATGCCCCCATTCCAGCATAGCGAGCGATTTGGGCGAATAATAATGCCACCACCGTTCGAGGTCAAAGCCTGCCTCACTTAGCCGCTTTTCCCAAATCTCGGGTGAATCACAGTGATAATGTCTTGAGATTTTGTTAAACCATGCACGGTAACTATCCGCCAGTTTTATTAAACCAAAGCGATCCAGGAACTTGCCGATCGACAAATTACTTAGAAACTGATGGTTTGGCACACAGAAGAGAAATTGCCCACCCGGTTTCAACACACGCGCCACTTCGTCC
Source organism: Chloroflexota bacterium (assembly GCA_011053085.1). GTDB lineage: Bacteria > Chloroflexota > Anaerolineae > Anaerolineales > Anaerolineaceae > SpSt-1165. The sequence continues at coordinate 1,008 of DSBE01000387.1, read as the reverse complement.
AATACAGGCGGCAGGAGTTCAATATGCTCAAGAACAGAATTCGATATGACTGTAGCAAAATAACTGTTCGAAAACGGTAAAATTGCCCCTTCGTTCATAATGACGTGACGATAAGCATCGCGCTTTTTGGCTTCTCGTAATGGCTCCAGCCAGGGATCGATTCCCACCTCCATACGCTGATCAAAAGTAATCTCAGCAAATTGGCCGTCACCGCACCCAAGATCGAGTACAGGTTTCTTTAACTCAAATTGCTCATAAAAACTGCCTTCAACCGCTCGTAATGCCCCGCGAAAATAGGGTAATTCCCGAAGATTCAGCCATAGATAATCTTTGTTGGACATTGTTCAGCGAATCTCCTGCAGTAAACGCTCGAACAATTGCTCATAACGCCTGGCGACCGTTTGTGGATCATAGAATTCGGCAATAGGTTGCGGGTCTTTGATATACGCCTGTTTGTTTTTAGCGATATCGATGATGGCATCTGCCAACGCTTTTGCATCACCAATCGGAACGACCTTTCCCATTTGGTGCTGTAACACAGGCTGGCGAACGCCCGGTAGATCTGATGCAATGGAAGGGGTTCCGTGGATCATCGCCTCAATTTGCACCAACCCAAATGATTCAGTGGAATTAAGGCTGGGAACCACAACCATATCCAGATTCGGATAAAAAGCAGCCATTTGTTCAGGCGCTAAATTACCCAGAAATTCCCATTGACCGGTCTTCTCGTATTGTTCAATGGTGGGATACAAACGCTCAAAGTAGGCTTCTTCCCCCATGACATTCTTGTAGGTGCCTGCAAAAAGTACCTTAAATTGCGGAAATTTTTCTTTCACGATTTCCAAAGACTCAAGCAAGACCCCGATGCCCTTTTCAGAGGCGAAACGACTGGCCATGCCGATAACTGGTTGGGAATTGTCAAGATGATGATCCATCATGAACGCCTCGACGGCATCACTCGACACAGATGGCATAATAACCGGCGGTTGGATCACTTCGACTTTGCGT
>DSBE01000324.1 GCA_011053085.1 Chloroflexota bacterium | reverse complement strand
GATTAATTGATGTTTGTGGCGGATCATCTCCGGGGTGTTCATCGGCGACCATTGAAACGGGGTGTGGGGTTTTGGGATGAAGGTGGCAACACTGACATTCAGTTTGGCACGGCCACCGATTTTCTGGCGTCCTACCCGGATGACTTTGTTACATAGGTCAGCAATGCCGATCACATCTTCATCAGTCTCGAATGGCTGCCCGATCATGAAATAGAGCTTGAGAGTGGTCCAGCCGCGTTCGTAAACGGCCGCTGCGGTCTCCAACAACGCCTCTTCGGCGATTGGTTTGTTGATGATCTGGCGCATGTGATCTGTTGCCGCCTCGGGAGCAAGGGTGAAACCGCCTGTACGGGAGCCACGCAGTTTTTCCATCAGGTCGATGGAAAATGATTCGATGCGCAGAGAGGGCAGCGATATGGTGAGGTTGCGATCTCTGTATTTTTCGGTCAGACGTGTGATCAATTCGCCTATATGGCTATAGTCTGAAGAGGATAACGAAAGCAGGGCAACTTCTTCATAGCCGGTGTTTTTTATGGATTCGTCGATAATGGCAACGATTTCATCGACCGACCTTTCGCGGATAGGACGATTGATAAAGCCAGCGTGGCAGAAGCGGCAGCCACGGGTGCAACCGCGCATTATTTCCACGGCAATGCGGTTATGGACTACATCAATGTTGGGAACAAGCGGTTTCAGCGGGACTTCTGGCAGGTGGGAGGCAATAAATTTTTGTACCTTTTTGGGAAAGCGCTGATCAGATGGGGTCAGTGAATTAAGGGAGCCATCGGGTTTGTAAACAGGATTGTAATAAGCAGGGATATATACACCATTGATCGCTGACAATGCCAGCAGGGTTTCAGTACGTGTTGAACCCTGGTTTTTAGCATGCAGTAAAACGCCCATCACTTCTTCGATGACGAACTCACCATCACCAATAATAAAAACATCGATGAAAGGAGCCATCGGTTCGGGGTTGTAGGCGGCATGTCCGCCAGCGATGATCAGGGGGTGTGATTCACCTCTTTGTGCTGAACGAAGCGGAATGCCTGCCAGGTCAAGCATATTCAAGACATTGGTATAGATGGATTCATAGGGCAATGAAAAAGCAATAACGTCGAAATTCCTGGCGGGCTGTTTGGATTCCAGCGAATAAAGCGGGACTTGATTTTCGCGCATAAGCGCTTCCATATCTTTCCAGGGAGCATAGACTCGTTCTGCGAGCACATCTGAATGGCGGTTGATGATGTCGTAGAGGATCATGATACCGAGGTTGGGCAGGCCGATGTCATAGATATCAGGAAAAGCGAGTAAGAAGCGAAGGTCTACGCTTTCCCATGATTTATTGATCTGGTTGAGTTCACCGCCGATATAACGGCCAGGTTTTTGCACCTTTAGCAGGTGGGTTTCCAAAAAAAGGTTGATTTCCTTGGGGGTGTTATTGTTCATTCGGTAATGATTTCCCAATCTTGCTGTGTTATATATCCATCACGCATTGTGCTCTCTGCCATTTGAGCAACAGCAGTGAGGGTTTGTTCGATGTGAACGGCATCATTGCTGGCAGCGGCAATCAGCAGGTAGCTTGTTTGCCAGTGATCCAAACCACCAATTTCTGCAACGGACAGATTGAATTTGCTGCGAAGTTGATTCACCAATGGTTTAATGTGGCGGCGTTTGTCTTTTAGCGAATGTGCGCCCGGCAGATAGATGGTTAGTTTCAGAATTCCAATAGGCATTTTCGTAATTGTATCAGTATTGATTCGTCCTGTCTTGTGAGATAATATCACCCAGTGTGTATTTGTCTTTAGAAGGTTCTGCATGGTTACGTACGATCAAACATTTCGACAAACACTGGATTACATCTATTCCTTCATTGGCAACAGCCGCAGCAAGAAGCAAATTGTTAAGGGTGAATTGCCCCTAATGAGCATGTTACAAATTCTGGAGGAGGTTGGGAATCCTCACAAAGCCTTGCGTGTCATCCATGTGGCAGGCACCAAAGGAAAAGGTTCGACTGCCAATTTTATCGCAAATGCGCTCATTAAGGCGGGTTACGATGTCGGACTGTATACCTCTCCCCATCTGATCGATTTTTGTGAAAGGATTCAGATCAACTATCAGAAAATATCACCGGTGAATATCATTGGCTTGGTTGAAGAGATAAAGCCAATTTTGGGGAAATATCCCGAAACCAACACTTTTGAAATCATGACTCTGTTGGCTTTTCTGTATTTTTCTCGCAAGAACGTTAACATCGCTGTAATGGAGGTTGGTCTGGGCGGACGGCTTGATCCTACTAACGTGGTGACTCCGATGGTGAGTGTGATAACCTCTGTTTCGTACGATCATATGGAAATTCTTGGCGATACTCTGGAGAAAATAGCCTATGAAAAGGGGGGCATCATCAAACCAAATATCCCAGTGGTCATCAGTAAGCAGACACCTGAGGTGTACACGGTATTGCGGCAAATAGCGCTTGCGAAAGAAGCAAAATTTATCGACACCAGCGCTGAGTTTGCGACCAGTCAACCTGTCATCGAGAATTTCGCACAGCGATTTAGTTTGATTGATCAAAAGGGTTGTGAAACAGAATTCACCATTCCGTTATTGGGCCTTCACCAGGTTGAAAACGCTACCACTGCTTATGCAGCTTTGCTGGAGGTACGGCGTCAAGAGATTGAGATAGATGAGGTTTCAATCAGCACTGGCTTCGCAGGCGTGGAATGGATGGCGCGGTTTGAAATCCTTTCACATGAACCGACTGTTGTGATCGATGGCGCTCACAACGTTGATTCGATCAAAAGGCTAATAGAAACTGTGAAGTTGACGCTTCCCAACAAACGGATTGTGTTATTATTTGGCGCTTCCAAAGGCAAAGACCTTCCGGGTATGCTCAGTCAACTCTTGCCGCTGTGTGAACATGTAATTTTTAGCAGATCAGAACATCCAAAAGCCTCTGAACCCGAAGTGCTGGTAGAATTAGCACAATCGCTTGGTTATGTGAGCCAGGCTTTTAAAACGGTAGAAGAAGCGCTAAACGCTGCTCTCTTATTGAAGGATGAAAACAAAGTGCTATTAGGCACCGGCAGCCTTTTTTTTGCTGCCGCCATTAAAGACATCTGGGAATCTAAAGAACGTGGGTAGCAAGCAGAAATCGAAGTTTGATTTTATGTAAAGAAGGATCGTATGAGTAACGATGGGTTGAGAGAACGAACCGAAGAATTATACGAAATTGAGAACGCCGAACCGGACGAAAATGGCATTATCGAGCGACCGGTGTTGTTTCTGCGTGACATGCTGGTATTTCCGCATATGGTGTCGCCCATTTTCATCACGCCCGGTCATAATTTGTTGTCTATTCAGGAGGCATCCAATCAAAGCCAGTCCATGATCGCCTTCATTCAGAAAGATTCTGAACAAGAAAACCCATCACCCGAAGACTTTTTACCGATCGGCGTAGAGGTTGTGGTAGGACGTATGTTGAATTTAACAGATGACAACACCTCAGCGCTGGTACAGGGCCGCAGACGCGTTCGTTTCGTCGAATTTTCTCAATTTAAGCCATTTTGCGTGGCAAAGGCAACAGTGATCGAGGAAGGAACCGAAAACGCTGGCCTACAGGCAGAAGCTTTAATGCGCACAACTCGCAAACTATTTGAAAAATGTGTGGAATTGGACCGCAGCTTACCGGATGAGGCACATTTTTTCTCCATGAATATCAGTAATCCTGGTTGGCTGGCAGATATGGTGGCAACGGCTATTTCTCTGCCGTATGAACAACGACAAAAAATTTTACTGCTGGAAAATCCGGTTGACCGTCTCGAGTTCATTAACAAAACACTGGCAGATGAATTGGAGGTGTTAAAGATCGAGGAAGAAATCAACCATCGTGTGCAAACAGAGGTGGATCGCGGCCAGCGAGAATATTACCTCCGTGAACAGATGAAAGCGATCCAGGATGAACTGGGTGAAGGTGACATATGGGAGAGAGAACTCAGCGATTTGCTCCAACGGATCGATGCAAAGGGAATGCCAGATGAGGCAAAGAGTTATGCACTGCGCGAATTAGAACGGCTGCGGCAGATGCCACAGCTATCACCGGAAGTCAGCATTCTACGGACTTACATCGAATGGTTGTTGGATCTGCCATGGCACAATGATGCGACTG
>DSBE01000238.1 GCA_011053085.1 Chloroflexota bacterium | reverse complement strand
GTGAAGCGCTGGTCTATCAGGACAACCTGTTCTTTGATGCGTATTATATGGAGGAATTTATGCGCCAGGCGCGCAGCGGGGGCAAAGCCGTGCGTGCGGCTTTTTCGGTGGATGACGGCGCCTTCCGCGAACATTGTCTGCCGCTGGCGACCGCCGTAAGTTATCAACACCACAGCGACTATTTGCACCTGGCGCCGTTGTGGTATTTCCCCAACGGGTACAGCGAGCAGGTTGAACCCCTGGTGGTTGATTTGTTATCAAGGGAGATCGGCTATTACAACATTCCCACCTACATGTCGCAGGAATGGGGTGATCTGGTGTACCAGGTGCCGCTGCGTTCCTTCATCGCCATTGAATCGTGGGTGCATATCTTCATCGCCGATTGTGTATTCGGCATGTTCGGGCGCGGGGCGCGTTTTGAAGACCGCCTTGACCGCGACCCATTCTTCAAACTGGGCATTCTGGGCCGTGCGTTGTTCGAAGGCAAACAGGTGCTGGAATGTTCAGGCGTGGTGGAGATCGGCAAGAATTGTGTCATTGACCCGAGCGCCATCATTCATGGTCCCACCAAGATCGGCGACAATGTCACCATCAACGCCGGCGTGGTGATCGAGAATTGCACCATTGGCGACAATGTCAACATATCGCAGGGCTGCCAGATGATGCTTTCGGTAGTGGGCGATGGCACTTTCCTGCCTTTTCGCGCCGCCCTGTTCATGACTACCCTGATGGATAACGCCATGGTGGCGCAAAATACCTGCCTGCAGATGTGTGTGGTTGGGCGTGACTCCTTCATCGGTGCGGGCAGCACCTTCACGGATTTCAACCTGCTTTCGTCTGCGTTAAAGGCGGTAGATGGGGCGGGACGATTGACCTTATCCAACCGCCCGGTACTGGGCGGCTGTGTGGGGCATCATGTGCGCATCGGCGCTGGTATGGTCATTTATCCGGCACGCATGATCGAAAGCGACGTGGTGCTGGTTCCCACCAACGAACGGCGTGTGATCACCACCAACGTGATGTATGAAGACAGCGACCATCTCAAATTGCCTAACCCAAGTATCCATCAGCGCCGTTACCCGCGCAGAGGAGATGCCGTCGATGAGTGGTAGCCGCCGTCACCGCCGGGGGCAAAGCATGCAATTTCAGGGTCAGGGGTTGGTTGAGTATGCCATCATTATCGTGTTGGTAGCGCTGGTGGCAATTCTGGGGCTGTTACTACTGAGCGATACCGCTACGCAATGGTTGATGCAGACCGCCTGTGAGGTAGGGGGGATTGGCTGTGGCACTTCCAATGAACAAATTACCATGGATTTTGCGGAGGAAGAAGCCCTTCAGGGTTGGATGGTTGGCGACTTCCTTGGCAGGGATCGTGATTTCTGGGTAGAAGACGGACGATTGCACAGTGATCCAGGCGCTTTCATGCTCTATCGCAACTATGCCGGCAGGGATTACACCGCTATTGCCATTGAACCGCGGCTGGAAACATTCCGGCCGGATGTCAACCAGGGGTTCAGCGTTGCCTTCCGCGCCGAAGACATCAACGGCCGCTTGAATGGCTATACCTTTCGCATTTATCACAACGTAAACAGTGGCCAGCAAGCCATTTATTTTTCAAAAGTGGTTGATGGCAGTACAATATGGCCGGCGTTAAATTGGAGCCGACTTCCGGAACCATTTGATTGGCGGCAGCCCGGTGACGTGAGGATCGAAGTGGTTGGCAATACTTTCACAGCCTATATCAATGGACAACAGGTGATGCAGGCCAGCGATGACACTTTCGAGAGTGGGCAGGCGGGCCTGGTGAATATGGGCAATTCGGATTTTTCATTCAAGGGGTTTATCATTGATCCGCATTGACATTGAGTGTATGGCAGGCGATATTCATTTCTTGATTAAAGCACCTTTTTACCTTACACTTAACCGCGCATTCATCGGTCGTGTTGACCGCATTTAAAGGAGATTGTTCGGTATGGAGAGAACGTTAATCGCTGAATTGGGGCAGAAAATCGACCAGACAGTGAAAATTTCAGGTTGGCTGCATGTACTGCGCGACCAGAAAAGTATGCAGTTTTTAATTCTGCGTGACCGCACCGGTTTGGCGCAGGTGGCACATTGGAAGAAAGGCAACCCGGCGCTGGCGGAACAGATTTCCACCCTCGGTACGGAAAGTGCGCTGACCTGCATCGGCAAGGTGGTGGCGAACAAGAGTGTGAAATTGGGCGAGTTGGAGATTCAGCTGGAACAGTTGGTCGTGGAGAACGCTGCCGAAACACCGCTGCCCTTTGAGCTACAGAATGAGACCCTGCCGAATGTCGATTTCCGCATGGATTGGCGCTATCTGGACCTGCGCCGTGCAGAGCCGCAGTTGATCTTCGATGTGCAGACCACGCTGGAAATGGCGGCGCGCGAATACTGGCTGCAGCATGACTTTGTTGAGATTCATTCGCCCAAGATCATGGGTACACCCAGTGAGTCAGGGGCAGAACTGTTTGAGATGACCTATTTTGAACGCAAAGCCTACCTGGCGCAGTCGCCCCAATTCTACAAACAGATGGGCATGGCGGCTGGCTTCGAACGTGTGTTCGAGGTAGGGCCCGTGTTCCGCGCTGATCCCAGTTTCACTTCACGCCATATGACCGAGTTTACCGGCCTTGATTTTGAGATGTCCTGGATCGAAAATCATCATGATGTGATGGATTTCATCGAAGGCTGGCTGCAGTACATCTACCAGCAGGTGAAGGTCAAACACGGCGATCGCATCCAGGAGCAACTGGGGCTGGAAATCACGGTGCCGACCCTGCCGTTTCCGCGCATTCCCATGCTGGAAGCAATTGAGATTGTGCGTTCGATGGGATATGAACTGCCGGTGGAGAAGACCAAAGACCTTGACCCGGGCGGAGAACGCACCATTGCACAATATGTGAAAGAAAAATTTGGTCATGATTTCGTGTTCATCACTGATTGGCCGATTGAAGCGCGCCCATTCTACCACATGCGCATGCCTGATAATCCCAAATTAACACGCAGTTTTGACCTGTTGGCAAACGGGCTGGAGATTTGCACCGGCGCGCAGCGTGAACACCGCTATGAGGTGTTGATGGCGCAGGCGCTGTCGTTGGGGCTGGATCCCGCGGCCATGTCTTTTTACATGGATTTCTTCCGCTATGGCTGTCCGCCGCATGGCGGCATGGGTATGGGGCTGTCGCGGTTACTGATGGTACTGCTCGGTTTGCCCAACATCCGCGAGGCTGTGTATCTGTTCCGCGGACCCAACCGTTTGCATCCATAAGGTATCAACGGGGCGCACTGGCACAGCCAGCGCCCCGTTTGTCTGTGGTTTTGCAAAAGTAGGAGAGGAGATTGGTAATGATCATAGGAGGCAGGATTCGTTTGCGGGCTTTGGAGCGCAGTGATCTGCCGCAATTTGTAATCTGGCTGAATGATCCTGAGGTGACCGAAAATTTGCTTCCGTCTTATCCTTTTTCGCTAGAAGAAGAGGAAAAGTGGTTTGAGGGTATGAACCAGCGTCCGCTCTATGAACGTCCGCTGTGTATCGAGGTGCGCAAGGCTGATCACTGGCATATGATCGGCAATCTTTCTCTGATGGATTTTCAATGGACCCACCGCAGCGCGGAACTGGGCATTGTCATCGGCGACAAGACGCATTGGAACCAGGGCTACGGCACCGAGGCGATCAGCCTGCTGGTGAAACATGCCTTTGATGAGTTGAACCTGCATCGTGTGTGGCTGCGTGTGCATCAGACCAACCCGGGCGGATTGCGCTGTTATGAAAAGGTAGGTTTCAAACACGAAGGTACCCTGCGCGAGGCAGTCTACAAACACGGAGAGTATATCAACATGCATGTCATGAGCATTTTGCGGCATGAATGGCGGCAAGAAAAGTAACAGAAGGAGTGGATCAGTATGGCAGATAAGAAAGCAATCAAACGCAATCAGTATGGCAAGATCAAGCTGTTTGCCGGCACAGCCTCGCAGGAACTGGCGCAGAAGATCGCCGAACACCTGGGATTGGAGCTGGAAAATCATTTGATGCTGGAATTTCCCAATGAGAACCTGTTCCCCAAGCTGCTTAACAGTGTCAGAGGGCAGGATACGTATATAATCCAGACTACTTCTACACCTGTACACCGCAATTTTGTTGAAT
>DSBE01000151.1 GCA_011053085.1 Chloroflexota bacterium | reverse complement strand
GTAGGGGCGCAATACATTGCGCCCAACCATCGCAACCATTACCCGTATCCCTGCCTTTTTTGCCACCAAACCAGCGATTGTTATCAATATAGGACCGCACCGCCTGCAAAGATTCATCATTGCGGATGACACGGTCATAAAATGAGCGCTGCCAGATCTTTGCGGGTGACCCCTGCCTTGAAGGTGCGACAGCGTGAATGAAGACAATTACCATGAAAAATCGGATTACAATTCCGAAATTTCATGGTAAAAATGGAATCACACCTTTTCACCAATCATAAGAGACACTCCATGAACCATGTGTTAGACGAACCCCGTTTTGATTACGTCTCGACAGCCGACAAAGCTTTTGTGCAGGCCTTCGATAACGAGATGACCCGCCTGGGCTACACCCATGGTGATGTCATCGGCGATGGCTACTGCTGGGGCAGGCACATGCTCATCTACCGCCGTCAGGGCGTCAAGAGCCAGACCGTCTACGCGCGTATCTACCTGCGCGAGGAGGACATCATCCTGCGCCTGTTCTTCAACAACATCGACAAACAGCGTGCCTACATCGAGCAAGCGCCTGATCACATCAAGCAGGTCTTCAGCGGACCTTTCGGCAACTGCCAGCACTGCCACAATGAAAAAGACGGGCAGTGCCGCTTCCGCAAATCTTACACCATTGAGGATATCTTCATCGAAAAATGCAACGGCAACACCTTCTGGTTTTTCCAGCCCAGGCTTGATACAATGTCTGAATATATTAACCTGTTCACCGCATTCTACCCGCCCCGCAAACGAAACTGAGGAGTCCATCATGCCGGATATGCTGGTAAAACTATACGAACTGCAAGACGATTGGTCTTTCCTGCAGACGCAGGCAGCCAAAGGCATTGCCATCCGCAAACCGATCGGCCCGGAAAAGCACCTGATCGAAGCCTGGGTTGAGGAGCATTTCTCTGATGCCTGGTCGAGCGAGGTGGATATGGCGCTGGCAAACCGCCCGCTCACCTGCTTCATCGCGTTGAAAGGCAATGAACTGATCGGATTCGCCTGCTACGATGCCACCGCGCTGGGCTTCTTCGGCCCCACCGGGGTGGCGGAAGAACACCGCGGACAGGGTACAGGCAAAGCCCTGCTGCAAGCCTGTCTGCTGGATATGAAGCTCAAAGGCTACGGTTACGCGGTTATTGGCGCGGTCGGGCCGGCAGCCTTCTATGCCAACGCTGTGGGCGCTGTGGAGATCCCCGATTCCACCCCCAGCATCTGGAAAAATTGGCTGCACACACCCGAGGAGCATCTATAACCCTGAGACACCGTCCGCGCTGCCGTTGAATCATACTGAAAAATACCCCTGTCTGATCCTCCAGTTTGCTCACGCAAAATTTAAGGAAACTCACACCCGCAGAAACACCCCCTGCCATTAACAATTTGCTAACAATTTGTTAAAATAAGCAAGGTTTGTGTTGACATTCAACACCCAAAATTGACCAATCTCACACAAACCAGGGAGCGGAGAATGATCGCACGTTTGCTGCAAGTCTTCGGGGGACTGGCGTTGTTCCTGTTGGGCGTCAACATGCTCAGCAAAGGTATGGAAAAACTGGCGGGCAACAAGATCCAGGACTGGCTCGACCGCATGACCAGCACCCACATCAAAGGTGGCATCTTCGGCACCGTCGCCACCGCCCTGCTGCAATCCAGCTCGATGGTGATGGTCACCATGATCAGCCTGATCAACGCCAAGTTGATGACGCTGGAGCAGGCCATCAGCGTGATGTTGGGGCAGGAGATCGGCACCACCCTCACCGGGCAGATCGCCGCCTTCAAAATGGGCGATTTCTTCTTCATCTTCCTCATCGCCGGCCTGATCATGCTGGAATTCACCAAAAAGGGTGAATACAAGAAATATGGCGAGATCCTGATGGGTTTTGGTATTTTGTTCCTCGGTATGCAGACCATGACCAGCGCGTTGAAAGTCTTGATGGACCTGCCGGCGGTGGTGGATGTGATGGCCTACATGGGGCAGCATGTGATGTTGAGCGTATTGGCCGGCACCATCGCCACGGCGGTGGTGCAATCAAGTTCAGCGGTGACGGGGTTGGTGGTGGCGCTGGGGCTGGCCGGCAGCATCACCCTGCCGGGTGCGGTGGCACTGCTGCTGGGCGCCAACATCGGCACTTGTTTCACCGGCTTGATCGCCGCCTCACGCCTCTCCAAAGCCTCGCTGCAGGCATCCATGGCACAGATCTTCATCAACGTGGTGGGCGTGCTTATTTTCTTGCCCTTCATCCACCCATTCTCGAATCTGGTGGCGCTCACCGCCACCCAGTTGGGGCGCCAGATCGCCAATGCACATACCATCTTCAACATCACCGTCAGCCTGATGATGTACCCGTTCGTCGGGCAGATCAAGAAATTGGTGATGAAGGTCATCCCCATCGTGGACGAAGAAAATGGCAGGCTTACCCATTATATTGACGAGGGACAGTTGAGCGTGCCTTCGATTGCCTTGAATGAAGCCTTCCGTGAATTGCTGCTGCTGAAAGAAGAATGTATCAGCATGGTGAGCAAAGCCGCCGCCGCCCTGCTTATTTATGACAAGGTGTCGATCAAATGGGTGCTGGACCGCGAAGCAAACTACATCGACCCGGTGGTTGACCAGCTGGACATGTTCGTCAATCACCTGTACCTGACCGACCTGGACGAACGCCAGCAGCGGCGTGCCTTCCAGATCAAAAGCCTGATCGTAGATGTTGAACGTATCGCCGACCTGGCGGAGAACCTGGCGGAAAGCGCGCGCGAAAAACAGAAGAAAGACATCGAGTTCTCCAAATATGGCGACCGTTCGATCAAAGAGCTGAGCGAGTATATCGTGGCATCGTTGCAATTGACCTATGACGCGCTCAAAACCCAGGATACCACCAAAGCACGGCTGGTCATCGAGCGCGAGGATGAATTTGACCACCTCTACATGAAAGCGCGCCAACGCCACATCGTACGCCTGAAGAAGAAGATCTGCAAACCCAACGCAGAAGTGATCTTTTTGGATACACTGCACAACTTCGAGCGCATCAGTGACCACACCGAGAACATCGCCGAAAAGATCATCGACCAAAACGCGCCAGCCGTGGCGCCGATGCCTGCCCCGGCGGTGTAAAGTATCCAGAAACCAGCAGTCTCCTGCCATAACAGGAGACTGCTTTTTTAAATAAACCAATTTTTCGTCAAGATTTTTTGGGCGGAGCAGAGTCCGTTTATTGCTCCCATTCAGCAAGGCTTTCTTCCGTGATCGCACAGCGGAAACCGAGGCTGTACCAGGTGCTGCCAACATAGGCAGCATAACGGCGCACACTGCGATGATCCTCTTCTAATTCACCCCAGGAGCCGCCGCGGATGACATTCATATCGCTGTATTCTTCAGGGCCCTCCGGGTTATTCAACGGGCTGATCGAATAAAAATTTTCAGCGTAATAATCCCGCGTCCACTCCCACACATTTCCTGCCATATCCATGACGCCATAAGGGCTGGCACCGCCCGGATAACTGCCCACCGCCACGGTGTCTTCATTGCATCCCGCCATGTTCAACAATGAACAATCCGGTGTGGCGTTGCCCCAGGGATACAGTCGTTCATCGGTGCCGCGCGCGGCTTTTTCCCACTGCGCTTCCGTCGGCAGCATCAACCCCCGGCGATCACTTGCCCACAGACAATAATCAAAAGCCGCGTAGTATTCAACGTAGATGACAGGAAAATCCGCATAGTCAGGATTGCCAAAGTATTGCTCACGGGTTCTTGACGCCTCACTAGACGGCAAAATGACACAAAAGCCTTCCTCCACACATTGCTGATACTGCCCATTGGTGACTTCATATTTATCAATCCAAAAAGCATCCAGATAGACTTCATGCGCGGGGCTCTCATCCTCGTAATAGCTTTCCGCATTGCTGCCCATGATGAACGGACCGGCAGGCACATACATCATCTCCATACCGTCTTTTTCACGAACATACATAGAACCGATGCCCAGCGCAGGTTCAGGCACATCGGTTGGCAGCGCGGTTGGTTCAGGAACTACCTCTTCGCCGATGAAATCCCACCCGCCGAAGTAACTGTCGAGGTAGGCGAATGCTCCTTCCTGATAGGCCAGGTCATGCGAAGCCGTGCGGCAGGGTGCGACGGGTTTTCCGTCGCCG
>DSBE01000413.1 GCA_011053085.1 Chloroflexota bacterium | reverse complement strand
CGGCAGTGGTACACCTGGTTACATCCCGAACCCAGTCGTTAAGGCTGCCAGCGCCGATGGTACTTGGAGGGCGACCTCCCGGGAGAGTAGGTCATTGCCAATTTTCTCTCTTTTTGCTTTAAAAAAGCGTATCCTAATTAAAATCTAACTGCTAACAACGGTTTTGATTGATTGACAGCCCGGCACTGCCGGTCTATAATCGTAGATAGGTTTATTCGATTAAATTAATGAAAGAAATGATGGACATACAAAACGCAGAACAAACTGATTGCGACAGTCCCGCCGATCCAGACCGTACGGGTATGTCAAAACAGGAGTCCAATCGCATAACCTGATACGTATACTGATCACTTCTTGTTGGTGAGCAGGGCGTACCGGTGTGATGGACGCCCTGTTTTGATCAAACCGCGGCTGGTTGAGCAGGAACCAGACCCAACAAGAGGTGCAACATGATTTACATCAGCCAATTACAGCGGCAGCAAATTTGGGATGCTTATGGAAGAACCATTGGGAGGGTGCATGACTTCCTTGTCAATGGCAATGATCAGAACCATCAACGTCTGGTGGCGCTGATCGTTGGCAGCAACCCGCAAAGCCAGCGTTTCATACCGGTTTCACAGGTGGCAAGCCTGTGGCCCAGCATCACCCTCAAGGTCAGCAAAGACCATTTACAGGCGTATCAACCCAGCGGTAAAGAATTGGCGTTGATCGACCGCCTGTTAGACCAGCAGATCGTTGATATTGAAGGCAAGCGCGTGGTGCGGGTAAATGACCTGCAACTGGCACGCAGCGGCGATAATTTCCTCCTGACCGGGGTGGATGTCAGTTTTGAGGGGCTGTTGCGGCGCCTTAGCCTTGAAAAAGTGGGCGCAGCGCTTTACAAACTGTTCAAAAAGAGCTGGGAGCCGCATGTTATCCCCTGGGATACGGTGGCTTCTGTTGAGCATGATGACCCGCTGCGTCTGCGCGTTTCACAGGCGCGCATCACCACCATGCCGCCTGCTGACATCGCCGCCGTGCTGGATGAGCTTGATTATCACACCAGCCATGCCCTGCTCGAAGGTCTTTCCAATGAAACCCTGGCAGACACCCTGGCGGAAAGTTCTTCAGAGATGCAGGTGGCGTTGCTGTCGCACCTTGACCCTGAACGCGCCGCAGATGTGCTCGAGGAGATGGACCCGGATGAAGCGGCTGACCTGTTGGCGGATCTGCCGGATCTGACCAGTGAACAATTGCTGGAGTTGATGGAAGATGAAGACGCTGAAGATATGCGCGTGCTTTTGGCTTATCCTGAAGATTCTGCGGGCGGCATCATGACCACAGAATTCGCACATGTGCCCAGCAATATGACGGTGGGTGAGGCGGTGGAGTTCCTGCGCCAATCGCCAGACGCACAGGAAGACGAGGTCATGTTCTACGTGTATATTCTGGATGAAGAAGAGCGCCTGAATGGTGTGGTCAGTCTGCGCAACCTGGTGCTGGCTTCGCCCGGCGAATCGTTGGAGAAATGGGTCGATCACGAGGTCATCCATGTCAGCCCGCTGACCCACCAGCAGGAAGTGGCTTACCTGGTGGCCAAGTATAACCTGCTGGCGGTGCCGGTAGTGGATGAAGAAACCCAAAAAATGCTGGGCATTGTCACTGTGGATGACGCCATTGATACCGTGCTGCCGACGGCATGGAAGAAACGCCTGCCGCGCTTCTTCTAGGTGAGCGTGCATTATTGGAGGGAATCTCATGCTGAAAAAAATCAACATGCCATTGTGGCTACGCAAAATTTTCTTATACCTGGCGGTATTGGGCCCCGGCCTGATCACTGCCAGCGCTGACAACGACGCCCCTGGCATTGCTACCTATTCAATGGCGGGTTCTACTTATGGTTACAGTTTTCTGTGGTTGATCGTGGTGGTGACCTTTGGCGAGGTGGTGGTGCAGGAGATGGCAGCACGTATGGGCGCGGTGACCGGCAAAGGCACCGCCGACCTGATTCGTGAGCGTTTTGGCGTGAAAGTGACTGCCTTTGCCATGCTATGTTTGCTGCTGGCCAATATGGGCACCACGGTGGCGCAGTTTGCCGGTATTGCTGCGGCTGCCGAGTTGTTCGGCATCAGCCGCTACATCATCGTGCCTCTGGCGGCAGCGCTGGTGGCGCTGCTGGTCTTGCGCGGGTCGTATCAGCATGTGGAAAAAGTGCTGATTGTGCTGTGTCTGTCAGCACTCAGTTATGTGGTGACTGTTTTCATGGTCAATCCGCCCTGGGGAGAGGTGGTTAAGGCAGCTTTGGTGCCCAGTTTTCAGGCTGATTCAGCCTTCATCCTGGCGGTGCTGGCCACCATCGGTACCACCATCACCCCCTGGGGCATCTTCTACATGCAGGCATCAGTGGCTGACAAAGGGGTGGAATTAGAAAAATACGGCCTCACCAGGGTGGATGTTGTCTTTGGCGCTGCTTGGGGCAACGTGATCTCTGCCTTTATCATCATTGCTACGGCAGCGACCTTGTTCACCATCGGCATTGCTGTGGACAGCGCCGAAGATGCCGCTCTGGCTTTAGCGCCGCTGGCGGGTGATGGCGCGCGCATCTTATTCTCCGTAGGCTTGATGGGTGCTTCGCTGCTGGCAGTGTCGGTGCTGCCGCTGTCTACCACCTATGCTTTCTGCGAGGCATTCGGTTGGGAGCGCGGCCTGAACCGCAAAGCCAAGGACGCGCCTATTTTCTATGGGCTGTATATCGGCATCATTCTGGTGAGTGTGATCTTTGTTCTCATCCCCGGCATGCCGCTGTTTCAGGTGATGTGGCTGTCACAGTCGGTGAATGCCATTTTGCTGCCGGTGCTGCTGGTGTTGGTGCTGAAACTGGTGAACCAGCGGGTTGTGATGGGAGAATGGGTCAACAAACGCTTCCAGAATATCCTGGCGGGCGGTTTGACAGTGATGATCGCGCTGGTGACGGTGGCACTGCTGGTGAGCGGTGCGCCCCTGTGATTGAATGTGTTGTTGGGCTGTTCTTAATTCAAAAAGAACCTGATGCTCATGTAGAGGGATTGAGAAATGTTAGTGTAGCAGCGGTAGATCCACCGTTGCTACAGCTATCGGATCATCTTTATTCCATGATTGCAGACAGTATTGCCATTGATAATGCTATCCTGCTGATTAAAACAGCCCCCACTCGCCCAGACCCTCTTCCATCATATTGGGATCCCAGACCTCGGTGCCCAGTTCCACGTTGACCGGGCGCATCAGCACCTGTTCGGCGGTTTCACGCACCATACCGATCAATTCGGGGCCATAAGGGCAGAAAGGGGTGGTCAGGATCATATCAATGAGCACTTCATCTTCATCGCCGTCCTGTTCATAGGCGACGTCGCGGATCAGGCCTAATTGTATGACAGATAGGCCCAGTTCGGGGTCGAGAACCTGTTCCAATCCTTCAGAGAGGATTTTGCACAGGCCCGGGTATTGGCTTTGCGCGCTCCATTCGGGGCGGTTTCGTTCTTGTTGTTCGGTCATATCGTTCTCCCTGGCAGTACCAATATTTTAATAGTGATTGTACCGCAGGAATATCAGCGAAAGATTAGCGAGGGGTGTTTCATTCCCACCGAGTGAAACGAGTGGAGGGACCGAAACCTTAAGACACCCGAAGGGGATGGGATTACAGTTCTGCAAGGTGCTTAGGAAACATTTAAGAATGGTTCTCCATTGCAGCCCCACGTGTTATTATCGTAATACTACCGAAACAACAATCCTGCGTTCTTGTCATCTTGAATAATCAATGGGAATGCCCACAATGTCATTTGACCCCCATGGTGGCATTGCCATGAAAATTAAAAGGAAGGGATCATCATGAAAACCAACCTGAAACCCAGATTTACGATAGCTATTATCTGCCTGGCGGTGGTGGCAATCGCCCTGTCAGCTGTTATGCAGGTGCAGGCGGCTGTTGGGCGGCCTACCTTGATCGAGCCGATCAATAACCGCGCCACCACTGAAGTGCGTCCCTTGTTTTCCTGGGGGCATGTCGCCGGAGCAGACCGTTACACATTGGAAGTGCGCGACAACGCCACCAGCGTTTTAGTCACACGCGCCTCTTATGCCGCTGATGTGCGCTGTGGTGCCGACACTTGTGGGGTGCCTTCGCCTGAAGACCTGCCGATCGGCGTTTTTAAGTGGCGGGTACGCGCTTTTATCGG
>DSBE01000052.1 GCA_011053085.1 Chloroflexota bacterium | reverse complement strand
GAGTGCCGACCGAACCGGCGCCAATGATAATGACATCATAACTGCGCTTAGTCACCAGGTTGCCCCTTTCCCTGGTTTGCCAACGTTTTGAAGTCCACTTCAAAAAACAGTGGGCGCGTTGTATTCAAGGTTATTTCATCAGGCGCATATCCGGCTCTGCGCAAGATTTGCTGAATCAGAGAGTGGCACGTTTTTGCACCACAAGCGCCCATACCTGCTCGCGTAATGGCTTTGATCTGGTTTATGTCTGTGATGCCATCATCGATCAAAGCCTTGATTTCACCATAGGTTACTCTCTCGCAGCGGCATATGATGGTTTCATTGGTGACTGCCTCAAAAAAAGAATCACTAAAAGCGTCAACATTCATCAGTGTTTTTTGAAGCTGAAAACCTGCCACAGCATTAGCGACGTTGGCCGGCACTTTCACCTTGATGAGCCAGGTTGAATTTTTTGCAGGAACTATATGTTCAGGTATGGCATGGTATATGACGTTCCCGCTTTGGTCTGTCAACGGGAGTGTCTCGGGGAGCCTATCAGGAAAGAATTCTACAGGGAGGGTAACGGTGGTAAAATCACTGTCTTTTGACCGATCCACGATGGTTATGGCCAGGCCCGGACAAATGCGCACACACTGGGTGCAGTTTATGCAGGCCTTTGGATTTTCAAGGTAAATTGGCGGATGCAAAATATCTTCTTCCGCAATGATGATGTTGTGTATCGGACAGACCGCAGAGCAAGGGTTACAGGGAATCTCTTGATTGCAGTGAATGATTGGCATGACAGATGAATCTGGTAACTCATATGAAGGTGCAATTGCTTTGCCTGGGCGCGCGCTGAGAAGTTTCAATGTATTTCGCAGTTGGATTAAGTCCTCATTATGCGCATAGCCAATATTCTGTAGCATCTCACAAGCAGCTATTTTTCCTGATATCATCGCTGCGGAGGCTTCGGCAATTTCGTTGGCATCACCTGCCGCATAGGCGTCTATTTCATATTCTACAGCCTTGGTAAAAAGTTCATTGACGGGTAATAAACCCACAGCAATGAGAATGGTGTCGCAAGGGATGGTCTCTTCAGACCCTTTTACGGGGGAGAATGAGGCATCACATTCAGCGATGGTGACAGATTCTACATGATCGCTTCCGTTCGCACTCACAATGGTGTGCGAGGTCAGAATCGGAACCCCCAGCCGTGCTAATTTGTCTCGATGGACCTGATATCCGCCGCATTCTGGCATGGCTTCGATCAAGCCTGTCACGGGAATACCCGCCTGTAAGGCATGGTAACCGGCAATTAAGCCGACATTGCCTCCGCCAACGATAAAGATTGATTTGCCTGGCATGACCAGATCACGGTTGACCAATGTTTGAAAAGCCCCGGCACCAATCACACCCGGCAATGTGTTGCCCGGGAACATCAATGAATTTTCACGGGCGCCTGTGGCGAACAATACACTCCTGGGTGCGATCAGCAGGTATTCGTTCTCTTTGTTGACCACACCAATTTTTTTGTCACTGAATACCGCTACAGCTTTGCAACTAGCCCACATAGTTACAGTGTCGTAAGCCTGGGCATTCTTGGTAAGTATTTCTGCAATTTCAATACCGCGATGGCCTGCATAAACCTCCTGCGAGGATCCAAAAAACCGATGCGTTTGCAAGACGAGTTTGCCGCCGAATTTAGCTTTGTCGTCAATCAACAAAACCTCGATACCCAGGGAACCTAATTTTCCTGCCGCAGACAATCCTGCTGGCCCGCCACCGATGATCAAGACTTCTGGCTTGATTTCTTTTGGGGCTTTTGCTTTTATGTTTTGCGGGATTGATATTTCGATGGGGGCAGGCAACCCTTCCAACGGGCGAATAGCCATGTTTTCTTGCAAAGGTGTCATGCAGGCTTTAAGGGCAACACCATCAACAAGCACACTACATTGAGCACATTGTCCATTGGCACAAAAAATGCCTTGAGGAGAATGGTCTTTATGGTGGTGGCCAAAAACATGGATCCCGTTAGCGATTAAAGCGGAAGCGATAGTATCATGCGTGTAGCCATGTAATAATTTACCATTCCACAAAAAAGGTACTTTCTTTGAGTGATCAACTGGCAGAATTGGGTGCCGGGTGATTCGATTATTTTCCATTATTCACTTTGCAAATTATTGGTAGGTTCTATTGGTTATACTGACTGCGTAAATAAGCTTCGATAAACGGGTTCAAGTTTCCATCAAGCACCGTATGGGCGTTGCCTTCTTCATGGTTAGTGCGGTGGTCTTTTACCAACTGATAGGGATGCAAGACATAGGATCGAATTTGGCTTCCCCATTCTGCTTTTTTATAAGCTCCGCGAAGCTTTGCCATTTCTTCTTCTTGCTCATCGCGTTTTATGTCCAACAATCTTGATTTTAGCACCTTTAGGGCGTTTTCACGGTTCTGCAGAAGGGAGCGCTCATTTTGACATGAGACAACAATATTGGTGGGTAGATGGGTGATTCGGATCGCCGTTGCATTTTTCTGCACATTCTGTCCGCCAGCGCCAGCTGACTTGTACGTATCAATTTTTATTTCATCAGGGCTGATGATAATTTCATCGTCATTGTCGACTTCCGGCAATACCTCAACCATCGCAAAAGAAGTATGTCTCCTGGCATTGGCATCATAAGGCGAGATGCGCACCAATCGGTGGGTGCCTTTTTCGGAGCGGAGATTTCCATAGGCATACCTGCCTTCAATGGAGATGGTTGCCGTCTTTATCCCGGCTTCTTCGCCAGGCGTTAAGTCAATAATGGTGGCTTCATATCCATTGCGTTCGCACCAGCGCAGGTACATCCGTTGCAGCATTTCTGCCCAATCCTGTGATTCTGTGCCGCCTGCACCAGCATGAATGGCTAATAATGCGTTTCCACGGTCATATTTACCTGAAAGAAAGGTGTGGAGCTCTTTTTGTGATAATTCTTTTTCGATTGCCTCTATCTCATTTGTGATGTCGGAGATGAAGCTTTCATCTTCTAACTGCGCCAATTCCAACACATCGTTGATGCGTGTTTGAAACGTTTGCCAATCTTCCACTTCGTGACGAATAGCCGAGAGAGCTTTCATCAATTTCTGGGCATTGGTTGGATCATCCCACAAAGATGACGCGGAAGCTTGTTCTTCCAGTTCATTCAACTGTTTGAGTTTTGCTGGAAAGTCAAAGATACTCCATTAGGTTGGTTATTTTCTGCCGAGCTTCCTGTAGACGTAAAATTAATTCGCGCATGTTAACTCCATATACTTCATTAATTTTTTGAAAAAATTCCATCGACGAAGGCGACAGGATCAAAAAGCAGCAAATCTTCCATTCCTTCTCCCAAACCGGTAAACAAGATCGGCAAACCCAATTCTTGTTGGATGGCAAACACCATACCACCTCTGGCTGAAGAGTCCAATTTGGTCAGGATGATGCCATTGATATTTACGGCTTCACGGAAAGCTTTGGCCTGCTGCAGGGCATTCTGCCCGGTGGTGGCATCTAACACAAGCCAAACCGCAGAAGGGGCCCCCTCCAGGGCTTTCCCGGCAACTTTGTGTACCTTCTTTAATTCTTCCATCAGGTTAAAACGGGTGTGTAAACGGCCTGCTGTATCAATAATGGCAATATCAACTTTTCGCGAGAGAGCAGCCCGCACAGTATCGTAGCTGACTGCACCAGAATCTCCCCCTTGCTGCCCGGCAATGACAGGCACGTTTAATCGTTTGCCCCAGGCTTCCAATTGATCGATGGCAGCGGCGCGATAGGTATCGGCGGCACCCATTATGACAGATTTTCCCTCTCGCTGGAACCGATAAGCCAATTTGGCAGCTGTGGTTGTTTTCCCGGAACCATTTACCCCGACCATCAGTATTATATGCGGGTAAGGCGGTGATAGTAATTCAGGAGGCGGGGTTTGCAATCTCGAAAGTAACTCACTTCGCAGGTAATCCAACAATTCTTCGCTTTTTAAAAGACCTTCATCAATGACTTGCTTTTTCAATGATTGAATAATCTCTGATGTGGTATTAATCCCGATATCTGATTGCACCAGCAGGGCTTCCAGTTCATCCCAGCTGTCGCTGGTAATTTCTGAAGAACCAAGCGCTGCTGCAATGCGCCCAAAGGTAAAGCGACGGGTTTTTTCCAGTCCCTGGATCCATTTAGAAACGAAATTTGCCATATCCGAATT
>DSBE01000284.1 GCA_011053085.1 Chloroflexota bacterium | reverse complement strand
TCGTCATCTGGAAGAAGTTTGAGGGTGGGTTGTTGAAATCCAGCAGGATAAAGGCACCAAAATAGAGGAACATCCCGATGCTGAACCCAATCAGTGCCGAACGAAGGCAAGGCCATCGCTCGGCTTTCGGCTGGAACGCCAGCACCCATAGAACGAATAGGACTGCGGTTGGTGCGATCAAGGCCGCTGACAGGTGAACGCCAAGTGACAGGCAAGCCAGCGCTGTGGCAACCCCCAACGCCCAACGCAGCCCGAACGGATCGCGCTGCCAGTGGGCTATTAGCAACAGCACCGTTATCAATACCGCCATTCCCGGTGTGTAGACTTCGGCGATGATCGCTTGCGACCAGAACGTGTATGACAGCGCCAGCGCGGCGCTCCCCAATGCCGCACCGATGCGATTCGGTGTGAAGTAGCGCACCAAAAGATAGACACCGCCCACTGTCCAAGCCGCGCACAGCGCTGACACCAGGTTGACGCGCCAGGCCGGCGAGTTGAGCGGCAGAAATCCTACCACTCGCGCGAACAGCAGGTATATGGGATATCCTGTGGAGTGCGTTGTGCCAAGTGTGTAGGTAAGTGTCTGGAACTCGGCGCTGTCGTGGTAAAGAACATCTGGTGCGAGTGTGCGGATATAAGCCGCCAGAGCCAGGATGCCGATAAAGATAGCTAACAGGTAGTCTTTGCGATCAGGATGTGTCATTTTTCTCGTCAATTTGTTATTGAAATTGGGTACATTGTATTTAAGATAATAGGGCGATTTGGCAAAACGCCCTATTATCGTTGTATAAAACTGCTGTTGCGTTATTACGCCAGGTTCATCACGCCGCTGAGCTTCAACTCGGCCGCGCGATGGCATTTTACGTAATGGCCGGGACTGATTTCCTCATAGACCGGTTCTTTGGTTTTGCAGATATCTTCCACGTAGGCACAGCGCGGATGGAAATAGCATCCTGAAGGCGGGTTCGCGGGATTGGCCACCTCGCCGGTGAGGATGATGCGCTTTTCACGCGGGGTGGGGTCTGGACGCGGGATGGCTGACATCAGCGCTTCGGTGTAAGGGTGTTTGGGTGTCATGAACAGTTCTTGCGTTGGTGCCATTTCGACCATCTTGCCGACGTACATTACCGCCACGCGTTCGCTGATGTGGGCAACCACACTCAAGTCGTGGGCGACGAACAGGTAAGTCAGCCCCATTTCTTCTTGTAGTTCCTGAAGCAGGTTGAGAATTTGCGCCTGCACAGACACATCCAGTGCAGATACCGGCTCATCGCAGACCAGGAACTTGGGGTTGGGCGCCAATGCGCGTGCCAGGCCGATGCGCTGACGCTGCCCGCCGCTGAAGGCGTGTGGGTAGCGCCGCATATATTCAGGCCGCAAACCTACCCGACGCAGCATCTCTGCCACGCGATCCTCTAACTCCTTGCCTTTCGCGATTTTCATCGCGCGCAGCGGTGCACCGACGATGTCCTGCAGTGTCATACGGGGATTGAGCGAGGCATACGGGTCCTGGAAGATCATCCGCATATTGCGGCGCACTTGCACCAGTTGTTCGTGTTCCAACTCGTTGACGTTAACTCGGCCCATGTCCGGGTCGTTGAACCAAATCTCGCCGCTGGAGGGTGTAATGGCTTTGAGTATGCAGCGCCCGGTGGTTGTTTTACCACAGCCGCTTTCTCCCACCAGTCCCAGGGTCTCGCCTTCGTTGACATACAGGCTGACATCATCGACAGCTTTCACGTGGCCGACGACTCTCTTGAAAAATCCTTGTTGGATAGGAAAGTATTTCTTCAGTGATTTAATTTCGAGCAACGGTGGCTGGGTTTGGTGCTCATTTATGTTATTAACTGGAATCTTCATTTGTTCGGTCATAGTCTCGCGTCCTTCGCGGTGTGCGCCTCTGCTGGGGCTGTGTATAGGTGGCATCTGACGATATGATCCGGCTCCACTTCGATTATTTCCGGGGCGATTTGATCACAAATGCCTTCCATGAATTGCGGACAGCGCGGATGAAAAACACAGCCGGGCAGGATGCGGTATGGATCAGGAACCATTCCTTTGATCGTTTCCAACCGTTTATTCTTCCCGGTGCGCGCCATCACGTCGTCGAGTTGCGGGATAGAGCGGAGCAAAGCCTGGGTATAGGGGTGCAATGGCTTGAAGAACAACGAACTGGTGTCGGTCTGCTCGACAACTTTGCCCATATACATCACCGCTACATCGTCAGCTATCTCGGCGATCACACCCAGGTTGTGGGTGATATACATAATTCCCATATCGAAATCCTGCTGGAGTGCGCGCAATAAATCGAGGATTTGCGCCTCGGTGGTCACATCCAGCGCTGTTGTCGGCTCATCCGCGATGAGAAGGTTAGGATTGCAGCTCAGCGCCATGGCGATCACGGCGCGCTGGCGCATCCCACCGCTCAATTGGAATGGGTAGGTGTCAACAATTCGGTCGGCGTTGGGTAATTTGACCCGTGATAAGATTTCGATGGCACGCGTGCGGGCTTCAGCCTTACTCACCTGCTGGTGCAGAATGATGGCCTCCATGATCTGAGCCCCCACGGTGCGCACCGGCAGCATCGATGTCATCGGCTCCTGGAAGACCATCGAAATCTGGTTGCCCCGAATGGCGCGCATCTCTTTGCTGTTGGGTTCGAGTTTGTGGATTTCGATGACCTCTGTCGTAGAACCAGGAGGGTAAAAGAGAATCTCACCTTCCTCGATTTTCCCGGGAGAAGGGACCAACTGCATCAGCGAATGCGCGGTGACACTTTTACCGCAGCCACTTTCGCCGACGATGCCGAGTGTGCGCCCTTTCTCTAACGTCAGATTGACGCCAGCTACAGCGCGAGCCACACCTTCTCTCAGGTAAAAATTCGTGTGTAAATTCTTGATTTCAGCAATCACATTATTGGCTGGCATAGCGACTCCTAAGTGATATAGGGATCGGCGGCATCACGTAAGCCGTCGCCTACAAAGTTGAACAGCAGCACCGCCAGAACGACCACCGGCACCGGCCACAACACCCACGGGTAGTGAGCGACGTTCATGATGTCCTGCGCGCCCTGTAACATGACGCCCCAACTGATCGTCGGCGGGTTCAGCCCGATGCCCAGGAAGCTCAATGCCGTTTCACCAAGAATCATGCCGGGCAGTGCCCCGGTCAGTGAGACGATGATATAGCTGGCAAAGCCGGGCAGCATATAGCGGGTGATGATTGTCCGCTCGTTTTCTCCATCGAGTTTGGCAGCCAGCACGAAGTCCTCCTCGCGCATACTCAGCAAGCGCCCGCGCACGATGCGCGCCAGACCTGTCCAACCGAAGATTGAGAGGATGATGGTGGTGTAGAAGTAAATGCGTAACTGCGGCCATTCGCGGGGCAGCGCAGCGGACAAGGCCATCCACAACGGAATTTGGGGCAGCGTCGTGAGTACCTCGATGATGCGTTGGATGATCTCATCAATCAACCCACCGAAGAATCCAGAGATACCGCCCAGGAGCAGTCCGAGGATAAAACTGATCGTGACGCCAATCAAGCCGACGCTCAATGAGATGCGCCCGCCATGAAAGATGCGCGATAACACATCGCGGCCCAGGGCATCTGTGCCCATCAGAAAAATCGGCATATTGTCCTGACCGGTACCGAAGAAGTGAATATCTGTGGGGAACAAGCCCCAGAACTTGTAAGGGTCGCCGCGCACTAAGAGCCCAATGGGGTAGATGACGCTGGTATCTTCTTCGTAAACCGGCCTGGCAGTGACCGGGTCTCGTCCCATTTTCATGCTGTAGATGAATGGTGAACGAAACCGTCCTGTTTCATCGCGAATGTGGATGGATGTGGGCGGAAATGCCAGGTAGTCACGGAAGCGCCGTGAGGGGTCGTGCGGACTCATGAATTCGGCAAAGATCGTGATGAAGTACATGACAGCCAGCAAAGACATCGAGAATCTCGCCAGCTTGTGCTGGCGGAATTTCCACCAGACCAGTTGCCATTGCCCGGCGCGGTAGAAGTCTTCTTCCTGCCGTTCATCGGTTTCCACTTCCTTACGGCGATTGAACCACTTTTTCAAAAATGTTACGTTGCTCATACGCCCTCCACTCCCCCGAACCGGATGCGGGGATCTGATACTGCCAACAAGATATCCGAGAAAATTGCGCTGACCGCGGTCAAGAAGCCGATAATCAGGATGTAGGCTCCAGC
>DSBE01000285.1 GCA_011053085.1 Chloroflexota bacterium | reverse complement strand
GCCTGCGTTATACAGACGCGACGCCGGCTATGTTAGACGAAGATCCCCGCAACGATTACATCATCGCCATTGCTATGGCACATTATGGCACACCAGATATCGGGCGCGCGCGCGCCCGTCTGCAAACCCTGGGGGTAGAGGGTGATTTGGCGCTTATGATGAAAACACTGGTGATCGAAATTCGTGAGGATAGCGGTTTTTCGCAGGTCGTTGAGGCATTGAACAAACTTTCCTCCGATCTGTCAGATGGTGCCTTGTTCCGAGAGGATATTGAGATCCTTGTGCCAGAAGGGGAGGAAACACCGGAGCCAACGGACCAATCCGATTTTACGCCCACCTATATCGATGATGCCAAACCTGTGAGCGGGGGACAGCAGGCGGGTGATCAGGGTGATGGGGGGGAGGTTGCTAACGAACCCGATGAACTTGCCGAGGATTTCTTGCAGCCGCCAGAAAACCAGGTAGTACTTGCGATGACAATCAATGACCAGCCGTTCCGATTGGCGGAACGGCTGACTTTTTGTGATCGATCGATGTCATCTCAATTGGAAGTGGTGGTGACTGATGAAGCCGGGCAAGGCCTGAAAGGGGTGCCGATCTTGATCCAATGGGGAGATGGCACCGAAACCTTTTTCACAGGCCTGTATGGCGAGATTGACGCTGGCTATGCTGATTACGGCATGCAGGAAGGCGAAGTCTACCAACTGCAGGTTGGGCGAACTTCACTCTTCGTGGAAGATGTGAAGGCCAATATCTGCCGCGAGGATGACGGCACGCTTTTTTCAGGCGGGATCAGGCTGGTCTTCGAGCCGCAGAGTTAGGCCATCAAGGCAAGGGATTGTTCAGTGCCCAATCGCTGCCAAGGATGACGGCGATGTCGACCTCTGCTTCCGGGTCAAAGCGTATGCGGATACGGCTGATGTGCAGATTCATCAATTCGTTGAAATATCGCAAGGCATAAGGGGCGCCATTGTAGAGGTAGATGGTGGTGGCTTCGTGCTGCTGGGCGTTGCCTGTGTCAGTGACGTTCAGCCCCAATTCTTTGAAATAATCACCGCTGCGTGTGGCCAGCCCTTCTTCGAGGGTGCCGTTATAGATGCCGATACGCGCTTCTTCTTCAATCGCCAGTTGCAAAGCAGGCAGGCTCATGTCGCCTATCGGTGAGGCGCCGGAGGTGTGGCCAAAGATTTCATCACGTAGTTCACGGATCTCATCAGGTACAGCAATGAGCACATCCAATCCGTCGGGTGATTTTCCAGCGTAGAGCATGCTGGGCCCGATGATGCCCGTGCGGATGTCGCGGCGATCAATGTCCATGGCAAGTAATCCCAGCTGGATGGTTTGCTGCAGGGTCAGGTTGGTGTGAATACCTTCTGACAATCGTTCATAGATAGCGGGGGCGCTGGAAACCAGCTGTGGCAGCATATCGAATTGCAAAATGCGGTCACGCAGCGCCAAAATCAATTCTTGCTGACGGGCGGCGCGATCAAAATCAGCCCCTTCGGTGTTGCGTGCGCGTGCGTAGGCAAGGGCGTAATTGCCCGGCAAGGTGACAACACCGGGTTCGAGGATCACCTTGCGGTGGGAGTCAAAATTGGGGTATTGCAGCGGATAGATGGTGATGGGTTCTTTGACATCAATTTTGACGCCTTTCAGTTCATCGACAATGTGAATGAAGGTGATGAAGTCCAATTGCACATAATAATGAACCGGTACGCCCAAAAAATATTCCACGGTGCGTGAGGCCAGGGCGGGGCCGCCACCGGGGTAGTTATAGATCTCCCCCAGGTAGTAGGCAGTGTTGATCTTACCATGTTTGAATCCAGGAATTTGCACCCAGAGATCGCGCGGGATAGAAAGCATGCCGGCTTTCATGGTTTTTGGATCGAGGGTGAACAGGATCATAGTATCGGTGCGCGAAGCATCGGTGCCCTCTTCCCAATCACGGTAATCGAGACCCATGAAGAGCACATTGATGCGGCTGGCACCGTCCCATGGCTCCACATAGGGCATCAGATTGATATCATCCAGGCTGATATCTGCGATAGCTTCTATTTCTTCCAACAAGATTTCATCTGTTGGTTGTGCCTGTGTAGCACCGGGTTTCTGCACAGCCACAGGCGCACCGGGCAGTGAGGTTAATGTCCAGCCCTGTACAAAATTGCGGGTGAGGATGAAAGCGGCAATGCCGGCAGCCAAAGACAAAACCACCACGCACACGAGAATGATGCTATTGCGTTTGGTCAGCGGCGCACCGAGAAATGTTCGCGGTTTGGATGAAGGCTGGTCATTCATAAGAGAAGATCAGTCAAGATTGGGCGGTGGCACGGGCAATGCATCCACGGCAGTGGCAGCCCATTTGTCGCCGACTTCGATCAGCATGACAGGGATATCGTCCAAAATCGGATATTTACGGTCACAATCCTGACAAAGCAGCCAGACATCGCGATGCAAAGTAAGCAACGCTTGTTTGCCTTCATCGCGGATGCAAACCGGGCAGCGCAAGATTTCTAATAATTCAGGGTTTACCATAGCTTCTTTCGAACCTCATTTATTCCTTCGAATGTTGATTTTATCATGAATTGCCGGTTATTCCTGCCCTTCGATAATGGCATCGTCTGGCAGTTCGGCATTTGGACCGAATTCGTAGATCGTTCGCCATGGGCGGTAATAGGTATAAACGGTGTCATCAAATTCATATTCACCGTTGCGGTTGACAGTGCGATATACAGTGACCCTGCCGCCGTCCACGCCCCAATCGATTTGTTTGATGCGCCCTTCGCCCAATGAAGCATTATAGCGGTAGAGTGGTTCTGGTTGGGGTTCAATGCTGGTCAAACCGGTGGTCGACCAATCCACGCTGCGGCCGATGCCAGTGGAATAGAATTTGAAGGTGATGGCGCTGCTGGATGGATAGACATAAGATTCGATCAGCAGCCAGTGGTCGGTGTCATTGGAAAACTTGAGATCCACAACCGGGAAATACACAGTGGCATCCAATCCCGCCAGGCGGGTGTTGAGGGAGTTGCCATATACTTTTTCATAGTAATACACGCGGTAGGAGTGCGGGTGACGTTCGACGATGGGGAATCCGGCAAAGAAAGCAGCGCGGAACAACGTGGTCGACACCTGGCAGACACCACCGCCAACGCCTTTGATGGTCTGGTTGCCGTAAATGATCCAGGCTTCCGCGTAACCGTTGTCGAGGGTGATGGAGCCCATGTGCGAAGCCATCGAGAAGGTGGTGTGGGGCGGAACCAGCAAACCATGAAACTCTGAAGCGGCCGCCTGAATGTTCTGGACACGTGCCGCGTCAGATCCATAAAAGTAGGAAGTTTCGGCATGAATCAATTCTGTGATGCCCAGTTCTTCTCCGGTGGAGGTATCAACGACTGGTGGGTCAGTGTATTCGAAGTCAATGTAGGCGCTGTGGCGGCCTTCCTGCAGGGCTCGTTCGATGGCCTGGATGGTCATCTCGGGGTCCACTGCGCGCCCGATCACGGCAGGTTGGATCACTTCCAACAGGCGGGTGTCATCGTTGAACATGAAGCGCGGGTTTTCCGGTTCCATAGTCAAACCCGCGGCGAAAGTGCTCAGGTACTGAACCATGGGTGTGTGCTGCAAGGAAATTTCGTAATAGGTGCCATTTTCGGGATCGTCTATTCTGGTAAGTGAGAGCATGGAGGCAAGATGTTCGGGGGCAATCGTCCAGGGTCCAGGATCATTTTCATTATCAGAGACCTTCAGCGCAAATTCCTGGCTGAGGGCGGTGCGCGCCAACACGGCAAATTCACTGGCGTCGATCAGGTTGGCTGGTTTTTCTTCGATCACCAACGGCAGGCTGACGTTTTGATAGGCCACCAGAAAAGGCACAAGCTGATCAAGTGTGGTGTCGATATCCAGCTGACGGCCATGCTGCCCGTCGGTTTCGATGACCTCAGTGCCTTCAATGCGCAAGGATGCCTCAATGGTTTCAAGGTCAGTGTACTGGCTCAATTGCGCCAACTGGTTGAAAGCAGTGCGTTCATCCAGGATGAACACCGGTGCAACATCCTGTCCATAGTAGAAGAGGTTGAACTGGGTTTTCAAGCGGTCGATCAAGTCGGTGCGCCCGATGCGGTAAGCGTTTTCGATGGTTGCCTGTGTATCCAACAGATAACCGAAATCCATGGGGGTGAACTCCCAGGATTGCTCGCCGTCAGTCAG
>DSBE01000218.1 GCA_011053085.1 Chloroflexota bacterium | reverse complement strand
TTCTGTATCTTGATCACAAAAACAGCCAATATTGGTCTAACGCCATAGACCGCACAGCCTTTGTACAATGGGTTTATCTGCAAGATCCCAAATCTGCTGCGGAAACCTACCTTGCCTTTGTGGCCGACTACCCCAACCATCAGGACAGTCCAGGATTTTTATATTCAGCTGCCCGAAATTATGAACGTGCTGATGAGCTTGTGCTTGCAGGAGAAACCTGGTCCCGGCTATTGGTCGAATACCCGGGCTACCAGGATGCTTTCCGGGCGCAGCACCTCGCTGCGGTGTCTTATTACCGTGCTGCGGATTACGAAAACACCATTTCACAATTAAACGCCCTGCTGACCTATGCCACCACCCCTGAACAACAATCCGCCGCCTATTTCTGGTTAGGGAAAACCTACCAGACATTAGGACAGACCAGCGAAGCACAATCGAATTGGCAAAGTGCTTATACATCCTCCCCGTTCACCTATTTTGGTATTCGCGCTCAACAGGTTCTGAATAACCAGACACCATTCACCAGTGACCCTAACTTCAATCCTGTAATCGATCTTGCTGCAGAGCGCCAACAGGCTGCTCTATGGCTGCAAAACACTTTTGATATTGCGGATACAGCTGATCTCTCAGCACTGACAGTAATAGCAGGCAATTCCTTCGCAGCACGCGGCGACATTTTATGGTCATTGGGTTTATACCAACAAGCCCAAAACGAATATGAAAAACTACGAGAAGAAAATCTCAACAACGCCTTAAATACGTTCCGTTTGATAGAACGCCTGGTGGATCTCGGGTTCTATCGGTCAGCGGCTTTCGCCAGCCGCCACTTGTTAGACCTGGCGAACATTTCGCCAACAGATTTTTTGTTAGCGCCAAGATACCTCTCTCACTTACGCTATGCCGTCCATTATGAGCCGATCATCAGCGAAGTGTCAGCCGCATACGATATCTCTCTTCAATTGATTTTCAGCCAAATACGGCAAGAAAGCCTTTTTGACAGCCGTATCGGCTCATCTGCTGGCGCTCTGGGGTTAATGCAGATCATCCCGTCCACCGGAACCTATATTAACAACCAGTTGCAATGGGATGAGGCCTATGACACTCCCGATCTCTATCTGCCCATAACAAATATAAACATGGGTGTCTATTACATCGACCTGCAGCGTGATTATTTCGATGGGGAATGGTTTCCCGCACTGGCTGCTTACAACGCCGGTCCAGGCAACGCTGCCACCTGGTTTGCCATGGCAGGAGAAGATATTGACCTTTTCGTAGAGATCATTCGGTTTACCGAAACGCGCAACTACATACAATTTATCCTGGAAACCTATACGTATTACAGCATCTTATACAGCGAAAATTAGTTAATGCAAAACGAGGCTGTCCTTTTTTTTCGACAGCCTCGTTTTTTGTTATCTTTAATGTAGAATCTTACTTGCGATGCTTCAGCGCAGCATGAGCAGCAGCCAGGCGGGCCACTGGCACACGGAACGGTGAGCAGCTCACGTAGTTATTGCCAACCAGGTGGCAGAACTCAATCGAAGATGGATCGCCGCCATGTTCACCGCAGATGCCAACCTCAAGGTCGGGGCGCGCCGAACGGCCGTCAGCTACTGCCATCGCCATCAGCCTGCCAACACCTTCGCGATCAATCTGCTGGAAAGGATTCACTTTGAGAACACCTTCTTCGATGTAGGTAACCAGGAAAGCACGTTCTGCATCGTCACGACTGTACCCAAAAGTCATCTGGGTCAGGTCGTTGGTGCCAAACGAGAAGAATTCAGCCATTTCAGCGATCTCATTGGCAGTTACAGCCGCACGCGGGATTTCTATCATGGTACCGAATTTATATTCAAATTCAACCCCTTTTTCTTCCATCACTGCTTTCGCAATACGCACCAGGCGTGGCTGAATCCAGCGCAGCTCTTCAACCGTACCGGTCAACGGAATCATCACCTCAGGTTTCGGCTCAAAGCCGTCGATCTTGGCATCAGCTGCCGCTTCGAAGATTGCGCGCACCTGCATTTCTACCAGCGCTGGCATCACAATCGAAAGACGCACACCACGCATACCCATCATCGGGTTGCTTTCGTGCATGGCGCGAATCGTATTGAGCAGTTGTTCTTTTTCTGCCAACCCTTCAGTCTCGCCTTTCACGCGCATGGAGATCACTTCTTCGAAGATGTCATCCTCATTGGGCATGAATTCATGCAGCGGCGGGTCAATCAAACGGATGATCACCGGCAAGCCGGTCATCGCTTCAAACAAACCGTAGAAGTCAGAGCGCTGGTAAGGTAGAAGCAGATTGATTTTTTCGGTGCGGGTCTTCTCATCTTTGGCAAGGATGAAAGCCTGTACAGTTGGCAGACGCTCCGGTTCAAAGAACATATGCTCAGTACGGCACAAGCCGATACCCTTAGCGCCATAAGTACGGGCGCGTTCAGCGTCAGCAGGATAATCTGCATTAGCCCAAACCTGCAGGCCACGCGTCGGGGAACCATTTACAGATTCACGAATACCTTCAGTCGCAGTGATTTCATCCGCCCATCCCAACAGGGTCAACAATTCAACCTGCTCTTCCAGTTCAGGAGCGATCACGTCAACAACGCCAAGGAAAACCTCTCCGGTGGTACCGTCAACAGAGATCCAATCACCTTCTTTGATAGTGACACCATTAGAGGAAATTTCGCGCTGTGCCATATCGATTTTTGCAGTGGAGGCTCCCACCACACACGGAACACCGAATTGGCGGGCGACAACGGCAGCGTGAGAAGTAGCGCCACCTTCTGTGGTCAAGATGCCTTTCGCAGCCAGCATACCATGCACATCATCAGGTTTTGTGAATGGTCGAACCATGATCACATCCTGACCTTCATGTGCTTTTTCTTCAGCCAGGTCAGCATCAAAGTAAGCACGCCCAACTGCTGCACCAGGAGAAGCATTCACGCCACTTACAAAGAAGCGGCCTTCATCGCGGGCAGCGTTCATCGTTTCAGCATTGAATTGAGGGTGCAGCAAAGTGTCAACGTGATCAGTATCGACGCGCTTGATTGCTTCTTCCTTGGTGATCAAACCCTCGTTGACCATATCGACAGCAATTTTCACAGCTGATTTTGCGGTTCGTTTGCCATCACGTGTTTGCAGCATCCAAAGAGTCCTGCGTTCAATGGTGAACTCAACGTCCTGCATGTTGTGATAATGTTGTTCGAGCTTATCGGAGATATCCATGAATTGTTGATAAGCCTCTGGCAGATCTTCCTTCATTTGAACGATAGGGTTGGCATTGCGGATACCTGCCACAACATCCTCACCCTGAGCATTCAACAAGTATTCACCAAACATGACCTTCTCACCAGTCTGAGGGTCGCGGGTGAATGCTACACCGGTGCCTGAATCATCACCCATGTTGCCAAACACCATGGTGCAAATATTGACTGCCGTACCAAGGTCGTCAGCAATGTTGGCGCGACGGCGGTAAGCGATTGCACGTGCGCCATTCCATGAGCTAAAAACAGCTTCGGTGGCCAAACGAACCTGCTCATAAGGATCTTGCGGGAAATCAAACCCTTTGGCTTCACGGGTGACAACTTTGAATTCCTCGACAAGTTCTTTGAGATGATCTGCAGTCAGGTCAGTGTCAGCTTTGGTGCCGGCTTTTTCTTTCATCTCATCAAGCTTCTCTTCAAACAATCCATCATTGATGCCCAGCACAACGGAACCGAACATAGCAATCAGGCGTCGGTAAGCATCAAAGACAAATCGCTCATTACCGGTGAGTTTCACCATGCCTTTGGCGGTTTCGTCGTTCAAGCCAACATTTAGAACAGTGTCCATCATGCCAGGCATGGAGAATTTTGCACCAGAGCGGACTGACACCAATAAGGGATTGTTTGGGTCACCAAAAGTTTTTCCGGCTTTGGCTTCAATGCCCTTCATGGCATCTAACATCTGCTCCCACATACCAACAGGAAATTGATTGCCTTCTTTGATAAAAGCAATACAACCTTCAGTTGTTACGGTGAAAAAGGGAGGAACCGGAATTCCAATGCGGGTCATCTCGGCTAGGTTTGCGCCTTTGCCCCCCAATAAACCGCGCACACCGTCCCAGCTGCCCGCGTATTCTTCCGCTTTCTCCACTTCATTATAGAGATACACCCATTTTTTTGACACTTGATAGCCTCCTGAATAATTTGATCATCAGTTTGTTAATAA
>DSBE01000111.1 GCA_011053085.1 Chloroflexota bacterium | reverse complement strand
GGCGTATTGTGGGCATTGGCTTCCAGCACCACACTGGGGGTGCGGATCACGTCCAGCACCTCGCGCAGATAACGCACATTGAAGGCAATGTTCATCGCCGGGCCGCTGAGGGCGGCATCTACCACGATTTCCGATTGGCCGGTTTCTTCTGAGGTAGCGGAGAGCTCCACCCGTGCCGGGCCTTCGCCGTTCTCGACCACCTTCAACAGCACCACGTTGTTGCCCTCGCGCGCGATGATCTCTGCCTGGCGGCAGGCTTTTTGGAAAGCCGGTGTCGAGAAAGTGATCAGGGTGCGGTAATTGGTGGGCATGATGGCTTTGTAGTCGGGATAGTTGCCTTCGATCAATTGCGAAACCAGTTCGGCGTTTTCGGTGTGGAAGATGACCTGTCCGCGGCCTGGCGGCAGCACCATGGTGATCGGTTTCTCGCTGGTGCCGGCAATACGCGCCACTTCGTTCAGCGCGCGTGAGGGGATGATCAGACGGATGGGTTTTTCTACTGGATGGGACAGCTGGGCTTTGCGCACCGAAATACGGAAACCGTCAGTGGCGACCATGCTGATGGTATTCTCGGCAATGTCGAGCAGCGCCCCTTGCAGCACGGCGCGTGCTTCATCGTTGGAAGCCGCAAAGGTCACCTGGCTGATCATTTCACGGAATTCATTCACATTCAATTCAATGCCCGTGTCCAGGTCAGGCACCGGGATGGGCGGGAATTCCTGCGCGTCAATGCCTTTGATATCGGTGTTGTTCTTGGCGCAATGAATGTTAAGGGTATGGGTTTCTTCCACCAGGTCAATGGTGATATCTTCCGCAGGCAGAGCGGAGATGAGATCCACGAAGGTGCGCGCTGGCACCGTGATGGCGCCTTCTTCTTCAACCCGTGCGCCAATCCAACAGGTGATACCCATTTCCAGATTGGTGGCTGACAGGCGCAGCCTGCCCTCGTCGGTGGCCAGCAGCACGTTCGCCAGCACGGGCAAAGTACTGCGCGGGGCGATAGCCTTGGATACCAGACTGAGTCCGTGTGCCAGTTGTTGTTGTGTAACGGTTACCTTCATGGTCGCTCTCCCAATGAATCCCTGAATTTCTCAATTGCCGTGAAAAGCATTTCTTAGATTATAATGCAAATTTGTAGAAAAAATCCTACAAATTTTCCAAGGCTCTTATCCAGCTAAGACTTCCTTAAACCTTAAGCGCCTGCTATATTGACAAAAAACGGCTCCCCGTAGTATTCTTACGACAACGATGTTGTCCTATATTTCATATCTCATGAGGAGGAAATTGAAATGACCCATATCATAGATCCTGATGTCTGCATCATGTGTGGCGCCTGCGAGGCCGAATGCCCCTACGAAGCGATCTCCGAAAAAGACGGTTCGATGTGGATTGACCCCGCTATCTGCCAGGATGCCGCTGACTGCGTGGATGTCTGCCCGGTAGACGCGATCAGCCCTGCCTGAGCAATCCTTATCCTAATAGACAAAGTCGGAACAGCCGCGAGACTGTTCCGTTTTGTTTTAATGGTTTGTGAGGCGATCAGCGGTTAATCGAGGTCGACGAAGTAAGATGCCGCCGCGCGGTCGATCAATTCCGGCGCCATCACCGGCTCAACCGAGTAGAACTGTGCCACATCCAGGATGTGGTCGCACAGGTCACGCGGGTGGGTGGCGCGCAGCGGTCGTTTCTTTTCTACGTACCATTTTTTCAGCAGGTACGCCAGCCCCTGGTCAGAGTAGTGCACTTTCTTTTCTCGCGCCATGGCGATGAAGATCTTACGGTAATCTTCGTAGGAGGGGTTGCCGATCTCAATTTTGTGGCGCAGGCGGCGCAGAAAAGCCTCATCCACCAGTTCTTTGGGCGGCAGATTGGTGGAAAACACCACCAGCACATCGAAGGGAATCTCAATTTTCTTGCCGTTGTGCAGCGTCAGGTAATCGACGCGATTTTCCAACGGCACGATCCAGCGGTTGAGCAGGTCACGCGGGCGCACCTGCTGACGGCCGAAATCGTCGATCAGCAGGATGCCGCCGGTGGCTTTCAACTGGAAGGGGGCTTCGTAGAACTTGGCGGTGTCGTCATAGATCAGGTCGAGGTCCTCGAGGATCAATTCACCGCCCACCATCACAAAGGGACGCTGCACCTTCACCCATCGCCGGTCCATGCGGTTCTTGAGCAGGAAATCAGTTTTACCGCGGCCGGTGGTGCCTTTTTGATCCGGTTCATAGCGCACATGGTTGAGTTCGTCATACACCTTGACCACCTGCCCGTCAATGTAGACGGCATGCGGCACATAGATGGGTTCATCCTGGATCAGCTGCGCGATCGCTTTGGCGGCGCTGGTCTTGCCGTTGCCTGGAGGGCCGTACATAAAGATGGAAGAGCCGCTGATGATGGCGGGTCCCATCTGGCTGAGCGTCATCTCGCTGAACACCAGCCCTTTGAACGCCTGCTGCAGCGTGCGCGGGGTCAAGGTGATCTTGCCCAACGTCTGTTTCTGAATCACCAGGATGTAATCCTCGAGGGTGACCGGCGCAGGCCCGGCATAGGTCGAGCGCATCAGCGCTTCACGCGCGCGGTTGGTGCCCTGGGTGGTGATCTCGTAAACGTAGTTGCCCTGGCCAAAACTGGAACCGGTGGCAGAGCGCACCTCAACCATTTTGTCACGCTTCAACATCTCCATGATGCGTTCGGTGACGCCCACGAACGGCAGGTGGATGGCTTCGGCAATGGCTGAGCCGCGCATCACCCCGCCATAATACATGACCTTCAACACCAGGTCTTGCAGCCAGACCTCATTCAGACCGGTTTCTTCCACCGATGTAACCGCCTGCGGCTCGAACACGGCGCGTTTGCCGGTGCTCATGTCACGCAGCTTGCTCTGCAGGTTATCCATTTCAACCATCAGCAACCTCTTTTCTGTTTTTCCCGCTGGATTCGTTCACGAGATATTTCTATTCTAATCCAAAGAATGGTACGGAAATATTAATAATTTCTTTAATGAATGATTCCTTTGATTTTAATACAGATATGCCGCAAAGGAGAAGAAAAACGACGCGCCTATCCACACAAATAGCAAGCTTCGGTGGATTTCTAATAAAAGATTAAACCTGAACCCGCCCTCGTTTACCCGGCTCTAACAACCCACGCTTATAGTTGCAATGGTAAAATCATTATTAGTGTGAAAAACAGGAACAGAAGAGAAGATGAATAAAACCGCCCAAACCGATTATGATATACACCCCCTGATTAACCAACGCTGGAGTCCGCGTGCTTTCCGCAATGAAATGCCGCCGCGTGATGCCCTGCTGCGCCTGTTCGAGGCTGCGCGCTGGGCGCCCTCCAGCGGCAACGGCCAGCCGTGGCAGTTCGTGGTCACCAGCCAAGAAAACCCGCAGGCTTATGAGAAATTGTTCACCACCCTGCACCCCGCCAACCAGGCGTGGGTTGGCAGCGCACCGCTGCTGGTGATGGCGGTGATGGAGGCACTGCGTGACAACGGCCGCTCCAATTTGTGGGCACCCTATGACCTGGGGCAGGCGGTGGCGAACCTCGCCATTCAGGCGACCGCCGAGGGGTTGTTCGTGCATCAGATGGCGGGCTTCGACCGCGAGCAGGCGAAAGCAGCCTTCAACCTGCCCGAGCAATTTGAACCCATGACAGTATTCGTCATCGGCTACCTGGGCGATCCAGACAGCCTGTCCGAAGACCTGCGCGAACGCGAACTGGCGCCGCGTGAACGCAAACCATTGTCATCCTTCACCTATGAAAATGAATGGGACCAGCCGTTGGAGCGATAATAATTCCGTAGGGGCGGTGAATTCACCGTATTATATGTGATTAGACAGATAAATGGTTCAGTAGGGGCGGTATATATACCGCCTCTACACTTATGTATCAAACACACCCCCCGTCACGAAACCGCCACTGGTTCGACTTTCTCCAGCGCGTCATGATCCGGCAAGGCGGTCTTCACCGTACGAATGCGCCGAACAGGGTAGCCAACCAGGCCCACCACGGCGACCCGATCTCTGATCACAGCGCGTAACCCATCGCCAGCTATTACCTCGAATCAGCCCGCCAGGGTTACCGGCGCTTCATCGAACCGACCCGCCAATGTGCCAACCTTTGTATAGCACTTTGGCACCGAGCCAGCCGGTGCAGGTTCGCAAGCGGAGGACTTTTCATTCGGCTCAGTCAACAACATCCTGCATTATAATGAGAG
>DSBE01000400.1 GCA_011053085.1 Chloroflexota bacterium | reverse complement strand
GATATATCGCTTTTTTTTCATGTCAGTCTCCTATTTGAGGTTGATTCGATTATATTAAACTTTTGTTTTATGGTCAATTTTTTAATTTGTTTTTCAACAATCTCAATATAATTGCTGGAATTTTAAACGGACACGTGATATTATTAGTGGTTAAATAATGTAATTTTTTATTTTAATCGAATAGAATGTCCAATCTTATCGAACATATAAAACAGAGCATTATCGAGGGCGATGAGCAAATGGCGGAGGAGAGAGTACGCCAAGCTCTGGAGGCAAATATCGATCCCTTGCAGATACTTGATGAAGCTCTGTCTGCAGGCGCAGATATTGTCGGAGAGCGGTTTGAGAATGGGGAATATTACCTACCAGAATTGATGATGACCGGAAGGGCATTAAAGACAGCTATGGAATTGATCAGACCTGCTATGCTGAAGAAGGCTACAGATGAAAGGGGTCAGGCGAAAGCCAAGATCGTGATCGCAACTGTACAAACGGACATTCATGATATTGGTAAAAACGTTGTTGCTTCAATGCTAACTGGAGCAGGGTTTGATGTAGTAGATATAGGGGTGGATGTACCGCTGCACACGATTATCTCCAAAGCGGAAGAGACGAAAGCGGATATCATCGCTTTATCGGCATTGTTGACCACTTCGATGCCCTATATGCAAGATTTAATTGACTTGCTTGAGGCGCGTAGCTTACGTTCAAGGTATAAAGTCATCGTGGGTGGAGCATCGGTAACACCGGAATGGGCAGCTTCGATTGGGTCAGATGGAACGGGTAAAGACGCTGTGGAAGCGGTGCGTTTGGTACGCAGGCTTACTGAAACACTATGAAGGGGATATTCTTCAATGCAGGATTTTTTTGAAATCTTTGATCGGGCTGTCAGTGGAAATTATATTTCTGAAGAAGATTGGGACATTCAAAAAGTTGCCGCAACAGCTCGACGCTTGGTGAAGAAATATCATTTAGAATGGGATCCTCGACAGATCGTGGTCGATGATTCTCAACTCGTCGATGCAGTCTATCAAGCTGGTTTTGAGATGGCGGTTGAGTTGGGTGTCTATTGTCGTTCTACAGAGCGGATTATCAATTTCAGCCAGGACGAAATCGAAGCAGCCTTAAACAAAACCCCGCAAACTCTGGTAATGGGGGAAGGCAAGGATCAACGTACACTATACGCTCGACATATGGATGAAGAGCGCCCACCACTATTTTTTGGTGGTAGCCCTGGCTCTCCAATTCCAGAGAGATATTTCTTGGAAAATGTCATCTCTTATGTGCAGGAGCCATCAATTGACCTGGCAACTTGTGGGACATTAACTGCGGTAAATGGTCGAATTGTGCGCACTGGGCATCCGCTTGAAGTCGTTGCCACCAGACGAGAGCTTCTATTAATGCACAAGGCGCTTGAACGGGTTAACAGACCAGGGATGGGAATGCTGGGTGCACAATCGAGTGTTTCTGAATTAGGGGATCTCAGCGTAGCTTCACCCACATACTTACGCACCTGTGATTCGCATCTGGTGCCCATGCTGAACGAATTAAAAGTGGATTTTCGCAATCTCGCCAGGGTGGTTAATTCTTTAGGATACGGCATGATCAATGCTTCCCTACCATGTGTCATCATGGGAGGATTGGGTGGCGCACCTCCGGGTTCAGCGGTGGTGAATGTGGCTTCTTTCTTGTTGGCAAATCTGGTTTGTCAAGCGGATTACCACATTTTGCATCCGATTCACATCCGGCAAGTGGCGACTTCCGCACCTGAGGTTCTGTGGGTCATCAGTGTGGTTGGGCAAGCATTTGCCCGCAATGCACCTTCGATAATTGTGGCAGATATTTATCCAAAATCAGGTGCGGGTACGATTGAACTACTATATGAGACTGCCGCGAACGCGATTGTGAATACAATGACGGGCAGTCATTTGGAAGGTTGTGGTTCAGCGGATGGCAAGTTGCCCAATTGCTCTGGATTAGAAGCACGTTGGATGGCTGAGGTTGCACTTGCCTCTCATCAGATGAAAATGTCATTGAGGCAGGCTAATGATTGGGTGCTTAAATTATTGCCCCTATACGAGAAGGTTTTTTCAAGTCCCGAGGGCAACCCAGGCTCACCATTCGATCAAGTATATGATTTGGATACCCTCAAACCCATGGATAGTTGGCAGAAGATATATGAAACGGTTAAAGAGCAATTAAGGTTGGAGGGCATGAATTTGTAATTAGGTGATAAATTGATTGCGCCTATAAAAATTTTTGTATGGAGGAGTTTACTATGACACTACCAGTAATGCTAATCATCAATATCATCATCGTAGTCATTCTAGGTCTCATCGCCCGCTTGATCAAAGTGGGCGGCGAGGAGATCTCTGGTGGGTGGGACTTCGGTTTCACCACCCGTGATCTGATCCTGCTGGCTGTTATCAGCGCTATCTCAGGAGTGATCAACACCGGAACGGGAATCTTATGGAATGCTGCCAATGCGGCTGGTGGACCTCTAGCAGGTGCAGCATTACAAGGTGCGTTTATGTGGGCTTATCTGCTAGCTTTCTTTTTAGTACGCAAACCTGGTTCCATGTTAATTGTGGGCTTACTGGAAACCGCTATCGAGGCTTTATTAGGGAACCCTTCGGGTATCGCCACGCTGGGCTGGGGTTTAACCCAAGGGCTGGCTGCAGAGGCTGTCATGGCAATCTGCAACTATACGAAAGCTGGATGGTTGGCTTTTGGGTTAGCCGGAGCAGCCGCCTCCCAGTTCGGTACAGTTTGGACTGCCTATTTATTTGGATGGGATACAACCCCAGAAGTTATCCAGCAATATTGGCTCGCAGCGCCGATTAATTTGATCTCGGGCTTTATACTTTCGGGTTTATTGGGTTTTGCATTAGGCAAAATGATTGCCAGGACTGGTTTGGTGCGAGCGGCTCGAACCAAATAAATAGGCAACATCCCTATAATGCAATATTCTGATTCTCAATCCCCGATTGTGATATTCGATCGGGTGACATATACACATTTTGAATTAAGCACGCCAACGCTGAAAAATATCAATATAACCATACCACGTGGTTCTATTACCTTACTCGTAGGTCCCTCGGGTTGTGGAAAGTCTACCTTATGTATGCTCATGACAGGCATCGTGCCACACCTGCTCGGCGGTGAACTTTTAGGCAAGGTAACGGTGAACAACAAGAATGTGGCGACCACACCAGTGAAAGATCTAGCGTTGTCCGTCGGCTTATTATTTCAAGACCCTGAATGGATGATGGCCGCTCTGCGGGTTGAAGATGAAGTGGCATTTGGGCCAGAAAATTTATGTTTACCCAGAAATGAAATCATCCAGCGTGTCAATACATCACTCGATTTTGTGGGTTTAAGCAACATACGACGTAATCCTGTATGGGCGTTATCCGGTGGTCAGGTTCAAAAATTGGGTCTTGCGTCGGTATTGGCGATGGAAACGCCTTTGATAATTCTGGATGAACCGACCGCCAATTTAGACCCTGCAACAACGTTTGCTATTCACCAATTAATACTAAAGCTGCGCGAAGAAGGAAAAGCCATTGTACTGGTCACGAAAGATTTAGACGAATTTATAGCCCATGCAGATAAGTTGGTTTTTCTATTGAATGGAGAGGTAGTGGCGGATGGTCCCCCACGTGAGATTGTGACTCAGTATGGAAGGCAAATGTTCGAGGCTGGCGTCTGGCTACCAGAACCCACCGAAATTGGTTTACGGCTTTTAGAAATGAAGAGGCTAAAAAAAGATCGATTGCCCCTAACTGTTGATGAAGCCGTCGGAGCCTTTTCTCAGCTTCAATGGCGAAATATGAAATATTCAAATCAAATATCATCTCATGGTGAGATTTTGGTACGTGCAAATCAGGTCGAGTTTGCCTATTCTCCTCAAGTCAAAGCTCTTAGAGGAATATCCTTTGAGATTTTTTCAGGGGAGCTATTGGCTATCA
The DNA here is from genome assembly GCA_011053085.1 of Chloroflexota bacterium. Classification (GTDB taxonomy): domain Bacteria; phylum Chloroflexota; class Anaerolineae; order Anaerolineales; family Anaerolineaceae; genus SpSt-1165. Next base: position 255 of record DSBE01000400.1, on the reverse strand, counting down.
TTGGTCAGAACGGTGCTGGAAAGAGTACTCTCGCAAAGCTCCTGGTGAGCCTATATAAACCCTCCAGTGGTGAATTGATGTTGTTTGGGAGAAATGCGAAGAAATGGAAAGCTGCCGATTTAGCAAATTACGTCGCCTTGGTCTTTCAAAATCCAGAACATCAATTCTTATGCGATACGGTGTTTGAAGAATTAGCTTATAGCTTATTGGCGAAAGGCATTGATGAGGAGAAGATAGTTAAAACTCAGGTAGAAG
>DSBE01000287.1 GCA_011053085.1 Chloroflexota bacterium | reverse complement strand
CTCTGAAGAAGCGGGGGCACAATCCGGTAAAGGCTGTCCAAGATGCGCTTACCGCATACCTTCAAACCGGAAAAATGCCGGGATTGCCGAAAAAAATTACTTCAGACGGCTAAAGTCTTACGATTCTCGAATATATCTGCAACATCGCCCGCAGGCAGATTTGCCTGAATCGTGCAAAATCGAGTACATTCATGTATAGTGGTGGTGTAATTGAGCGTGTTTAAACCCTGCATTTTCTAGGTGCAGTGCAAGATGGGTGATGCACATACGTGAATAAATGTGCAATAAATCCAAGAGAGTGAGAGAATATGCGATTCGGAAACTGGCTAACAGAAAAAAGTATATCCCATCCCCGCCTGGTTATCAGCGGAACCCTTCTGCTGACCCTGGCGTTCCTGCTGGCGGTTGCGTTGCCGACGTTGTTCCCCGATGTTATCCCGCTGTCGCCAGTGCGCGTGGACACGGACCCGGAGAACATGCTGAGCAGTGAAGAACCGGTGCGGGTGTTTCACAATAAGATGAAGGCCGCTTTTGATTTGAACGAGATGGTGGTGGTGGGCGTGGTCAATAATGTGCATCCGGAAGGGGTGTTCAACACCGACTCCTTGAAGCGCGTTTACGAATTGACGGAATACGCCAAAACACTTAGAGGAGAAGTCATCGGCGTTGACGACCCACAGGCAGGCGTGGTTACGATTGATATTATCGCGCCGTCCACGGTGGACAACATTGAGCAGGGCGGCCTGGGAGAAGTCAAGTTCGAGTGGCTTATGCCAGAACCGCCACAGACAGAAGAAGATGCCATTGCTGTACGAGAAAAAGCGGCGAAAATCCCTTTCCTTCAGGGCACTATGGTGGCAGAATCGGGCAAGGCCATTGCGTTGTATCTGCCCCTGACCTCGAAAGACCTCAGTTACCGGGTCTATTCGCGACTGCTGACGAAGATTGAAGAATTCGACGGCGACGACGAATGGCATATTACGGGACTGCCCGTGGCCAACGACACCTTCGGCGTGGAAATGTTTGTGCAGATGGCCATATCCGCGCCACTGGCCATGCTGGTTATTTTCCTGTTGATGATCTACTTCTTCCGCAAACCGGTGCTGATTATTGCGCCCATGCTGCTGGCGCTGCTCATCGTCATCATCACCATGGGGCTGCTGGTGGTCACGGGCAACACCATCCACATCATGAGTTCCATGATCCCCATTTTCATCATGCCCATCTCAATCCTCGATTCAATACATATTCTTTCCGAGTTCTTTGATCGCTATCAGCAATTCAAAGACCGCCGCAAAACAATCAAGCATGTGATGGACACGCTGTTCATGGCAATGCTTTACACGTCGCTCACCTCGGCGGCAGGGTTTGCGTCGCTGGCCATCACGCCCATTCCGCCCGTGCAGATATTCGGCATATTCGTGGCGGTTGGCGTTCTGCTGGCCTGGTTCCTGACTGTAACCTTCCTGCCTGCTTTTATCATGCTCATTCCCGAACGTTCCCTGAAAAAATTCGGCGCTGTCCATGACGCCTCGCACGAGGACGATCCCGCAGCAAACACACTTCTGAAGCGCCTGCTGGCGATGTTGGGCCGGGGCACCTACCACAAGGCAAAGTATGTGCTGGCGGCGACATTGCTGGTTACTGCAATCGCCATTTACGGCATGACCCAGATCACTGTGAACGACAATCCTACACGCTGGTTCAAGTCATCCCATCCGATCCGGGTGGCGGACAGGGTACTCAACGAACATTTCGGCGGCACGTATATGGCTTATCTGACGCTGATGCCGGAATCGGACATGGAAAACCTGCAGGGTTATGCCGCAGATTTGGAAGTACGGATGCGCGCTCGCATTGCGGAACCCGACCTGCCCGAAACAGTACGCCCTGAGCTGACCGCCATTGCCGAAACCGTGCCCGATGCAGCAGAAAAATCTGAATCCGTGGAAGCACTGCTAAATACACTAACGGCACAGGTGCAGCAGTCGCTTGATGGCGCACTGGATGCGCTGATGGAAGCCGAGGACGAACAGATGGAAATTGCTGAAGCCAAGGCAGACGCCTGGGAAGCAATGCTCATGTTCGTGGACATGGAAGGCCAACGGGGCGAACTCTTCAAGCAACCGGAAGCGTTGGCTTATATCGAAAAATTGCAGGCGGCCCTCGCGGAAACCGGCATTGTGGGCAAATCCAACTCCATCGCCGACATTGTGAAGACGGTTTACCGGGAACTGATGGAAGGCGACGCGGCGTATTTCCGTGTGCCGGACAACGCACGCGCCGTGGCCCAGTGCCTGATTACCTACGAAAGCAGCCACCGCCCCCATGATCTGTATCATTTTGTTACGAACAACTACGACAAAACTAGCATCTGGATGCAACTGAAAAGCGGCAACAACCAGGATATGAAGGCGGTTGTAGACGCAATGGATACCTATATCGCCAACCATCCGCCGCCCCTTGGCCTTCGCTATGAATGGTTTGGACTCACCTATATCAATGTCATCTGGCAGGAGAAGATGGTGGTCGGCATGTTGCAGGCCTTTTTGGGCAGTTTCCTGGTAGTACTGTTCATGATGATTGTGCTGTTCCGTTCGGGATTGTGGGGCCTGCTCTCCATGGCGCCGCTCACCGTTACCATTGGTCTTATCTATGGTGTGGTCGGCCTTGTGGGCAAGGACTACGATATGCCGGTGGCGGTGCTGTCCTCGCTGACCCTTGGGCTTGCCGTTGACTTTGCCATCCATTTCCTGTCGCGAACGCGGGATATCTATGTAGAAAAGAAGTCCTGGTCGGCCACCTACCCTGTGATGTTCGGAGAACCGGCGCGGGCGATTACCCGGAACGTGGTGGCGGTCGCTATAGGGTTCACGCCGCTGCTGGCGGCGCCACTGGTTCCGTACAACACGGTAGGCGTATTTATGGCGGCTATTCTGGGCGCTTCCGGGATTGCCACGCTGTTCATCCTGCCTGCGTTGATCCGCTATATGGAACCACTGTTATTCCCGGCCAACCGCGTGTGCCAGTTAACCTGCCGGTGCGGTACCTGTGTGGTTACCGCTGCGGTGGGTGCGGCGGCCGTGATCATCAATATCCAGCAGATGATTCAGGCTACCTGGACCATGCTTTCGCTGTTAAACCTGGCGGCAGTGCTGGTAGCCGCCGGATTCTGTTACCTTATGTCCAGACGGCAGAAATGCCTGGGGTCCGTTTTTGATGAACCGTCTGATAAAGATAAGTCTTGTGACGTTTGATATACTGTACAAAAGTCAATCACCTAGATGGAGGATGCATACATGAAAAGAATTGCTATTGTAACGACGCTGACACTTGCGCTCCTGTTTTCTTACGCCGCTGGCGCTCAGGATGCGCCCACGGTGGATGAAATAATCCAGAAGGCAAACCATGTTGCCTACTATCAGGGTGAGGATGGCCGCGCCCGTGTGAAGATGACGATCACGGACCGGCAGGGCAACAATCGCGAGCGCGAATTTGTAATCCTCCGCCGCAACATGGACGACAAGGATGAAGAGCAACGGTTCTACGTGTATTTTCAACAGCCCGCTGATGTGCGCGAAATGGTGTTTATGGTGTGGAAATTCCTGGACAAAGACGACAACCGCTGGCTTTACCTGCCTGCCCTGGATGTGGTGAAACAAATTGCCGCAGGCGACAAACGCACCAGCTTTGTCGGTTCTACTTTCTTCTATGAGGATGTGTCCGGGCGCGGCATTCATGAAGACACCCATGAACTGGTTGATGTAACGGACAATTTTTACGTGGTCAAGAGTACGCCCAAGGCCCCGGGTTCTGTTGAATTCGATTCCTTTACCACGCACATCCACAAGACCACGTTCATCCCGGTAAAGATGGAGTACGAGAAAGGCGGCAACGTCTACCGCGTGGGCGAGGCAAAAAAGGTGGAAACCATCCAGGGTTTTCCGACGGTCACCCAGTCGGTCATGAAAGACCTGGACGCGGGCAGCGAAACCACGCTTGATTACTTGAAGGTGGAATACGAGATGGACATCCCTGACAACATCTTCACCGAACGGTTCATGCGCCGCGCCCCGCGCCAGTATTTGGAGTAGGAGCCTGGAAAAAAATCTCTTTCTTACCCTATGGATAGAACCGATATAGACAAGATGACGCTCACGGAAAAAGCGACCGCCGCGCTGAATGATGCTGTAGCGCGTGTTTTCGAGCAGCATCGGCGTGAGGGCAGACCGGTGGTAG
>DSBE01000371.1 GCA_011053085.1 Chloroflexota bacterium | reverse complement strand
GGTATAGGATATACCACCGAGGAGATTGACGGCAGTCCCTTGCTTGTTCGTAACTGGTTGGCATGCATCATACTTTCACGCACGGTTGGATACAACATAGCCAGTTCTCTTCCCATGTTGACATACTGCGACCCCTGTCCGGGGAACAATACCGCTACCTTGCCCTTGGTCTCCATGGCATTGGTGCGATAATACATCCCCCGCGGGTGCTCCCATTGGGTCTGCTCACCCTGATTGCTGAGGGTATCAATAGCGATAACCAGCCATTCACAGACTTCTTGAATAGTGTCTGCTGTGAACCCTAAGCGTGCATGGCTCTCAGGAATTGGCTGTGACTCGCTATCCCGGATAATTTGATGGTAAACGGACTCAGCCTGGCTGCCCTGCAGTGAGATCAGCACTTCCTCACAGCGTTGTAGCAACGTCACGGGGGTTTCGGCATGCAGTATCAGCATGCTTGTGCCAGGAATCATGCGGTAAGGTACTGTTTGTTCTGGCTGGTATTCTTCCAGTACCAGATGGTAGTTGGTTCCACCAAAACCAAACGCACTCACCCCGGCACGGCGCGGGAGATCCCCAGAGTCAGGCAGCCAGGGGCGCGTTTCGGAGTTTATGTAAAACAGGCTGTCTTCCAGTCCAAAGCGGGGATTCGGTTTTTTTACGTTGAGCGTGGCTGGCAGCAATTTGTGGTGCAGCGCCAAAACGGTCTTAATTAAACCAGCAGCACCGGCGGCTGCTTTGGTATGCCCTACCTGCGATTTGACCGAACCGAGGGCAATGCGCTGACGTTCATCTGCCAATGGTATGAAGACCTGTTGCAGGCCCTGCAACTCAGCAGGATCACCGGCCGCGGTGCCGGTTCCGTGGGCTTCGATCAGTCCCACACTTTGCGGCGCAATGCCTGCTTCTTCATAGGCTCTGCGCAGCGCCAACGCCTGTCCCTCAGGACGCGGCGCGTAAATACTCTTGTAGCGGCCGTCGCTCGAACTGCCCACCCCCCGGATCACAGCATAGATGCGATCCCCGTCCCGCTCAGCATCTGCCAACCGTTTGAGTACCAGCATCCCGATTCCCTCTCCAGGGAGCATCCCATCGGTGGATTCATCAAAAGTGCGCACGGTGTCACCAGGGGTGAGGGCGGGTGTTTTTGAAAAACACAGATAGGTCAGGATGGAATTATCCAGATCCACCCCGCCCGTCAGCATAACATCGGCATGCCCCAGGGTTAATTCGTTGATTGCTGAACTGACAGCTGCCATAGAAGAAGCACAGGCCGCGTCAGTGGTAAAATTGGCTGCCCCCAGATTGAAACGGTTGGTGATCCGTCCTGCAACCACGCTGCCCAACGCACCGGGAAAGGCGTTTTCATTCCAATCAATGTAGGCTGCCTTCATTTTGGCAATGGCTTGCTGGATGCTTTCGTCATCCAGACCGATATTTTCCAGCGCCTGCCGCCATACCGGCACCTGCAACCGTGCCGAGAGCATAATGCCCATTTTTGAGCCCATGCCCACCAGGCCCAGGATAACACCAGTACGCAGCAATACTTCTTCTGGTGCATTAAGGCACCCGGCATCTTGCAATGCTTGTTTGGCAACCACCAGAGATAACAGCTGGGTGACATCGGTTACTTCAAGGATGTTGGGCGGCAAACCAAATTCCATTGGGTTGAAGTTAACCTCCGGTACAAAAGCGCCGCGTTTGGAGTAACTTTTGTCTGGAACGGAGGGGTCAGGGTCGTAAAAATCATCAATTGACCAGCGTGAAGGGGGAACATCCTTAATACAGTCCAGCTCTTCAACGATGTTCTGCCAGTATGCTGCCAGGTGGGGTGCTTCAGGAAATAGCGCACCCAAACCGATGACAGCTACCGGGTGGTCTTTTAGTGAAGGAAAAGTGCTGCTATTTTTCTTCGAACGTGATGTCATTCACATACCTCCAAAGCGTAACATTAGGATTTGGCAGGCGAATCCACAGACAAAGAGCCCGGATGCCAAACCGCTTATTGTTAATACGCCAAACTCCTCAAAGCATTACACGGAGATCTGAGGTTAGCGCTGGTCTGGTGACACAAATAGATTTTGGCTTGTGCCAGCAGAAACCAACCTGCACCCTCAGGCAGGGCTTACGATCATAGAATTACTTATTATGAGTATTTTTGAAAAGCCGTCAACAGTTCCGCCGGGCTGGCGCTGCCGGTTGTACCAATCTTCTGAATGGTGACCGAAGCCGCCAGATTGCCGATCAGGGCTGCTTCCTGCAAACTGGCACCAGCGCAAAGTGCGCATCCCATGGCAGCCAGAAAACTATCGCCGGCACCCACCACATCAATCGGACCAGTCACCTTCGGTGCGGGTTGGATGCCACAGCCATGCTGATCGCAAAAACACGCCCCTTTTTCTCCCAGGGTAATAAGCACTGGCTGGTGATTGTGAGCGAATAAATCTCTTGCAATCTGCGCTGGATCCGGATTTATTTCCACATCAACCTCCAACGCCCGGCAGGCTTCTGACAGGTTCATCTTCAAGCCTACCTGGCGAAATAAAGCCGCCCGCTCTCTGGAATCAACCCAGATCGGTTTTTCTGCATATTGAGCAGCAGCCTGCGCCAGCACTTCTCGCAGGCTGTCAGTTGCTACCCCGCAGCCGGCTTCCTGCACCTGATCATTCACCAGAACTCCATCAACCTCAGCCATCCTATCTATTACTGCCTGGTTCATTCGCAACACCAATTCAGGCGGGGTTGGCTGGCGGTTTTTTATGTCCATGCGATTCAGTTCATGCATGTGTCCATCGCCTTCTACCATCATCGGCTTGATGTAGGTCGGCGTTTGAATAGACCCATGTACGAACAAATTCTGCCTGTCGATCCCCAGTTCATCCATCAATTGCTGCATCACCCATCCATTGGCATCTGTGCCAATCATACCCACGACCTCAACAGATGCACCCAGCACCCGCAGGTTCGTAACTACACTTCCGGCGGCGCCCAGTGAATTACGCACTTTCTGCACCTGATACGCTTCTAAATTGGTTTCGAGTGAAATTTCAGACCATGAACGGTTTAGAAAAATATACTGATCAATGAAAAAATCACCCACCATCAATAGCTTAACGGTTTTAATTTTTTCCAGCAGAGCCAACAATCGTTCACGGGTCATCATCTGTTCAATTGCCATGGTTTGCCACCAATCGCTGATAAAGACCGCCGATCGTACTGCGATGGTCACCCCGAATGTAGAAAGACCTGCCCCCGTCCTGCACCGTTCTCACCAGAATGGTTTTATACGGACGGTAATAGTAAGCCGGATCGCTTTTATCAACTTCCTTCGTCGGATCAGCAATGGGAATCAGATCAAAAACAGCGGTGGTAAAATCGTTGATTCGCTCCCCGCGCTGATGGGCCACGTTGCGCACCATCGAAAGTGCTTTCAGATAGACCTCAGGTCCCATCACAGCAGTACCGATATTCAACACCACCCCACCCTGTAAGGACTGCATCGCATGGGTAAAAACCAAAAAGTCACGATAGGACGCCCAGCCTGTCGCAGCACCATCCATGTTGGGATGTTCATGCACAATATCACTGCCGATACCAACATGCAGTGTTACTGGAATCCCCATCTGGTAGGCATTCGCCGCTATGCTGATCTCCAGGTGGGGCGCTTTTTCTTCAAACAAGCGTTTCCCCAACGCTTCACCAAAGCCAAGTAGGTTCTCACGGGCATAGACGGCACACTCATTAATAAAGCCAGTTTCCTGCCACAACCCAAACTGGCCTTCACTGATATAACGGGCGACGCTTTCTGTTGTGGCGCCGAACAAAGCCAGTTCGCTGTCATGGATGGCACAGGCGCCATTCATCCCAATATGCGTGATCCAGCCACGACGCATCAGATCCACCAGGAAGCGTGACATCCCTCGTTTGATTACATGCGCTCCCATCATGATGATGACTGGCTTCTCGTTTGCGCGGGCTGTGCGCATGTTCTGCGCCAAATGATCCAGTTCATTGCCCGGCCAATCCTCTACTTCTGCATCCAGGGGCAAGACATCAGCCAGGGTCATGTCATGTACGCGCTCTGCCAGCGGCAGTAGCTTCAATTGGCTTCGGTCAAAAATTGGATAAGCCATAGAACTTCCTCTCCTTTGGTGTCGCTAACGTTGCCATAACCAGTCCACCAGAGCGTCGGCTTCCTGAAAATCCCCGATGATGACATCCGCTCCTGCTCGAATCAAGCGTTCC
>DSBE01000139.1 GCA_011053085.1 Chloroflexota bacterium | reverse complement strand
TGGTTGACAGGTCCGCTGCTTCGGTGGTTGGCGGGTGAGGCCGGGCGGACTGGGGTTAATTATACCGGACAAAGCGTTGAGGTTGGCGGTTCAATGGCGCGGCTGGTCGAGTCCATAAATCTGCTGGTAATCGTAGATAGATGCCTGCACGACCTGGTGGGCATAGTCGACGCTGTAGACCTGGTTGACGAAGGTTGCTTCCTCTTCGCCTTCGATCATTTTGTAAGTCTTGAAATAATGCGTCAGGCGTTCGATCAGCACGTGCGGCAGGTGTTCGATATCGTCGATGTCTGCCCACACCAGGTCATTGGCAAGCACCGCGACGATCTTGTCATCGGCTTCGCCGTGATCGACCAGTTGGATGCCGCCGATGACCTTGGTGGTGAGCAAGATCTCCGCGCGGTTGATGGGGCGTTCGGAGATGACACAAATATCAAGCGGGTCGCCATCGGCTTTGTCGACGACGGGGTTGAGGGCTGCCACGCGCGGGCCGCAGTAGGTGCGCGGGATAAAGCCATACAGGGTGGGGGGCAGCGAGGAGGCGCGCTGGGGGCGGTCGACGCGTACATAGCCGGTGATCTTGTCGATCTCGAATTTGACCGAGTCAAAGGTGGTGATCTCGATATAGGCGGTGACCAGTTCGGGCGGGTTGGGTCCGCATTCCAGACCGTGCCAGGGGTGCGGCCGCCAGTAGTAAAAGGCATTGGGAAACATGGGTGTCCTCCTCAATGGGAAAAATTCCTGCCTTGATTATACGGTTTTTGGCGGGATTTGGCACAGCCAGGGCAGAAATTCGTGGTATTTTTACGGTCAGGAAAGCAAATAATCAATGGTGACGGGAGTGGATGATGAAATTTTGCGGCAGAACACAGATGTTTCCACAGTATTCACTGGTGGAATCTCTGGCGGTGATCAAGCGGTTGGGCTTTGACGGGGTGGAGATCTGCGTAGAGAAATTTGACTGGACGCGGCATGACCTGGCTGCCTTACCGGTTGCGGAGATCAGGCAGCAGATCGAAGCCCTCGGCTTAGCGCCGGTAAGCTTTAGTTTTCACCAGGATTTCCTGTATGATGACGAAGTGTTTGCCTTGCTGCAACAGGCGATCCGCCTGACACCTGCTTTGGGCATGCATACCTTCATCTTCGGCGGGGCGAAGAAGCGCACAGGTGACGCCGCTGAATGGCGGTTGATGGTCGAACGGACGCGCCGGCTGGTGGCTGTCGCCGAAGAATGCGAGGTGGTGCTGGCGGAAGAGTTCGAGCCGGGCTTTGTGGTGGGTTCCACCGCGGATTTGCTGCGCCTGTTTGAGGCAATTCCATCGGCTCATCTGGCTGCCAACCTCGATCTGGGGCACCTGTTTCTGTGCGACCCAGACCCGCTGGATTCGATCCGGCAGGTGGGTGACAAGATCGCCCACTGTCATATTTCCAATATGCCGCGCGGGGTGCACGACCATGAAATCCCGCAGAAAGGCGATATGGATTTGCGCGCCTATTTGCGCACACTGCACGAGGTGGGCTTTGCGGGTGGGCTGGCGCTGGACCTGTATAAATATGATTATGAAACCGTCGCCCCGGAAGCGCTGGCCTGCCTGCGGGCGATGCTGGCGGAGGCTGTGAAGGATGCTTGACCGTCCACGGCGCTGACGGTATAATAAAGCGTTCAAACCAATGGCCCATTAGCTCAATTGGCAGAGCAGCTGACTCTTAATCAGCGTGTTATAGGTTCGAGTCCTATATGGGTCACAGTATATGTGGCGGTCATACGACCGCCACACGCCATATATAGGGGTATTTTAATCTACATGAGAATCTTAAAAATAGTTTGACAGCTATTTGACAGCTACGCTAAAAATCTTTCTCCGCCTCATTTCTCAGTGCCTTGTCCTTTTCCTTGATCTCGATCGCGGCTGGTGCAAGCAATTGATCCAGTTTGGTCGCGATTTCATTCTGCATATCTGGCATGACATGCGAGTAGGTATCCATGGTCAAACTGATCTGAGAATGGCCCAGGCGCGACTGCACGATCTTGGGGTGGGTGCCTTCTTGCAGCATTAAAGTAGCACAGGTGTGGCGCAGATCGTGGACGCGGATGTCAGGCAGGTTGGCTGCTTTGAGCATTTCTTTAAAGGCACGATAAAAATTGCCGCGTTCGGATGGCTTCCCCAGGGTGTTGGGAAACACCAGGTCATGGTCCTCCCAACGCTCACCGGCCAGCAGGCGTTCCCATTCCACCTGGCGTGCCCGCATTGAGATCGACAACCACGGCAGCCTGCATTATTTAGAAACCATCGAACTGCAGGGCAGCGGTAACCAGCGCAACGCCCAGGCAGAATTGTTGCAGAAGAAAGAGATTGAGCCACTGGCACGCACCCTGGCAGGACTGGAAGTCATCGGCGGTAAAAACGCCTATAGCCTGCCCTCACTGGTGCGGGTGGTGGATATCCTGGAGGGGGACCCTTACTCGGTCAGTGATGTCGTTGACCGCTGGAGCCGTCCGCTGGTTGAATCTGAACAATTGCTGCTGCCAATCGGGCAATTCGTCGACCGTGCCGGTTTGTCCACCTATGACATTGACTTCCGCCCCGAATCCAAAGGCGGTAAAGGCGCCTACCATGCCATGATGATCGGCACCACCGGCAGCGGCAAAAGCATCTTCATGCAGTCCATGGTGCTGGCGGCCGCCCACAAGTATTCGCCCAGGCAGATCAACTTCATGTTCATGGACTTCAAAGCCGGTGCGGCAGAGTTGAAAAAAGTGGCTGATCTGCCCCATTCGGTCGGTATGGTCACCGACCTCAGCCCGCAACTGGCTGACCGTGCGTTGCAGGCATTGGAAAATGAACTGGCGCGGCGCAAGGTGGTTTTTGACAATGCCGGTAAGATCACAGATATCTGGGATTTCAACCGCCGCTTTCCCGACGAAGCCATGCCGCAGCTGATGGTGGTGATCGACGAATTTGCCGAAGGCATCAACACCCTGCCTAACCTGGTCGAACGCCTCAAAGAGTTGGGACGCCAGGGACGTGCTTTCGGCATGTACTTCTATCTCGCCAACCAGGAGGTCAACTCCGCCGTTGACCAGTTCAAAGCCAATGTGAGCTGGTATGTGCTGCTCAAGGTCAACCGCCAGGAAGAGATGAACTTCATCGGGAAGAACCTGACGGTACCGCCCGGCCGCGGACGTGGTTATGTAAGGGTGAAATCCGATGTCACCAGTGTGCAGAGCGCTTACGCCGGGCTGCCAGCCAATCTGGAGAATTCCGAAGCGGCTGAGGTGGAAGAATATGTCCTCTACACCTTCGGACCCAGTGGCGAGCGCCAGGAGCTGTACCGCCATGACCCGCGCAGCCACCTCAAGAACCAGGGAGCTGTCTTTACCGAACTGGATATGCTGGTCAATACCATCAAACAAGCCTCGGTGGCGTTGAAGATCGAAAAAGCGGCCCCCATCTACCTGGAACCGCTGCTGCCAGTGATCACCTTGCAGCAGGTCATGCGCCAGCTGGACACGTTTCGCCAGTTTAACGGCACTGGTTGGGAAACCGCCAACGGAGAACGCAATATCCTGCCGCTGGGCTACCTGGACATCCCCCAACGCTGTCAGCAGCTGCCCTTCTCCCTCAACTTCAACGAAGAGGGTGGTCATTTGTGGATTATCGGCACCCCCGGTTCCGGCAAAAATTCTGTGCTGCTCAGCCTGCTGAGCGCGCTGGCCCTCAGCCACACCCCGGCGGAAGCCAATGTGTATGTCCTGGATTTCGGGGTCGGCGCGCTGAGCTGCGCACTGGCCCTGCCGCATACCGGCGCCGTAATCCGCGCGCACGAGACCGAACGCATCGAGCGCTTGTTCCGCTTCCTGGAAGAGAACATGAACCAGCGCACCGAAACCGATTGGCGCAGTGAGGGCTGGCCGGAATTGTACCTGGTCATCAACAATGTCGCCGATCTGCGCCAGCAATACCCGGAACAGGCAGAAGGATTGGGGCGTTTCATCCGTTCGGGCGGCGCGGTGGGCATCCATGTCATCATCACCTCCAACCGCGGCTCAGAACTGCCGCGTACCCTGAGCGGCAATATCACCCGCCGTATCGTCCTGCAACTGACAGAAAAACAGGACTACATGGACATCATCAACAAAGCAGTGCCGCCATTGACCATGCGCACCGAAGGACGTGGTTATCTGATGGCTGATGGTGATGTGGCCGAATGCCAGGTGGCGCTGGCAGATCCCGGGCTGCTAGCCTGGCACGCGCAGGCATCTGACGCCAGCCA